>DKYS01000119.1:881-13697 GCA_002493395.1 Turicibacter sp. UBA7094
GTATGAAACATTAACGACGGTGCCTAATATGAATAAAGATAGTCAGGTAACGTATAAAGAGATGAGAAGATTTAGCGTTGGAAGCGGGATGACCTCATTTAATAATGTCTTTTCTTTTACACCAAGCACGGAGTCAGAAGAAGATTTAAATCAGGCAGAGGACGTTTATTTATTTGGTTATACATTATCATCAGAAGATTAAAAAAGAGAGGACGGGGTCCTCTCTTTTTTAGAGGGTATTTTTTGAATAAGGTTTATTACTTTCAAGATACGTGGTAAAATTATGTAAATGTTAAGGGGGGAGAATGTTTATCAGGAAGTATTTATTTTTAATTACTTTTTTGTTATTTTCAATCGTTCATAAAGGCGTATTATATTTATTAGAGAAGGGAGGTATAGAGTTAAGCCATCGTTTTACGTCCATTGTTTATTTTATTGGAAGCCTTATTGTTGTAGGTTTAGAATTTTTATTAATCGGTTATACGTTACTGTTTTGTGTGAATGAAAATAAAAGTGTCCGTTGTGTAGGATTTGTTTTATTGACCATTCTACTATCTGTTTCACTTATTGGCGTTTTAAGCCACTATCAGCTTTTAAATTAGCTAAGGGCAATGCCTTTATTTTAGTTAGGGAGAGAATCTCTAAAAATGGGTTTATAGTTTATTCTACTGGGGGATTTATGTCTTCTTTATTACCATTAAATACAATTACCAGTTGTCTGACTTAATTATCTAATTCTGGATTAATAAAACTATTTTCGTCTAATACCGTTTAAAAGTATTAAAAAAGTAATATTGACAGGGGTATTTAAATATAATAGAATTGATCACGTGATCAGGCCCAGATTCCTTACGAGGACTGGGCTATTTTTATGTTTGAAGTGAGGAGTAGGAATGAAGCCTTTTAAAACTCATCGCCAACAATTAAGTATTCTTAGAAGTAGAGGATTAGTTATTTCTGATGGAGGATATTAGAAAGAGAAAATTATTATACTGTAATAAATGGATATAAAGATTTCTTCTTATTAAGAGATGAACTGAATACATTAGTTGATCCAGAACGATATAAAGAGAATGCGACCTTTGAAGAGATTTATACGTTATTTAAATTTGACAGAGAGTTAAGAAATCATCTTTTAAAATACTTATTAATGTTTGAGGCAAGCCTTAAATCGAAAATCTCCTACAGATTTTCTGAGTGCTATAGTGATGCGAATACTTACCTTATTTACAAAAATTACACTCGTGATACAAGTAAATTAAAGGATGTTTTAGGTGTTATCGCGACATTGTCTAGTACTTTAAAAAGTAAGAGTAAAAATAAAACGATAAGTCATTACTTAGATAAACATGAAGGTGTACCGTTAAGGGTGTTAGTGAAGTATTTGACATTAGGGAATATTAATTATTTGTTTAGTTGTTTAAATGAATCATTGCGAAATAAAATTGCTAAGGATTTTGGAGATTCGTACAATAGAGATTATTGTTGTAGGATACAGTTCACTACAGAAATGCTGGATAATATTTTAAAAACCGCTAATTTTTTTAGAAATGTTTGTGCACATGAGGAGAGGTTATATAATTATAAACTCAATAATCCTTCGAGAAGTCGTGCTATTTCTCAAACTTTAAATGTCCCAGTTAATGAAATTGATAAAGGAAATGTTTATTCCATCGTTGTGTTTTTAAAACTAGTATTACCTAAAAGTGATTATAGGGAATTTATTGGAGAGTTAGACGATTTAATAAAGAGTTACTCAAATGGATTTAGCTCTGCAAGCTTTAATGAAATTATGTTGGCAATGGGATTTAATGAAAATTGGAACGTCGAAATTATATAAAATGTAATTACATGTTAGTTTTAAATTTAGAGTTGCAGACCAATTTATGATCAATAAGGTAAAGAAAAAATGATTAGCCGTTTAGCGCTAATCATTTTTTAGTAGAGTTTGAATTCTTTTTTCAATGATAGGGTCACAAACAAGTTCACATGCGAAATTTGAGACGTCCTCTTTATAGGAGTAATTAAGCGATTGTTTTTTTATAGACAGGAGCAGAGTTTATTTCTTGTGTTTTATTAGAAAAGACAATTTTTAATAGAATTGGGGTAATGACGGTTGTGATAACGACCATGATGACAATGGGACCAAAGAATACGGATCCCATTAATCCAAGTGAGGAACCTTTGCTGGCAACGATTAGTGCAACCTCTCCCCTTGAGACCATCCCAGTTCCAATTTGAATGGCTTCAGTTGTTGAATATTTACACAATTTTGCCCCAAGTGCGCACCCTAAAACTTTTGTTAAAATGGCGATGATGACTAATGCAACAGAGAAGATAATTAAAGTAGGTGTCATTTCAGGAATAACCACTTTGATTCCAATACTTGCGAAGAAGATAGGAGACAGTAGCATGTAAGCTGTCGTTTCAAAGCGATTCATAATATAGTGTTTACGTGGTGCATTGGATAAAAATAAACCGGCCATAAAGGCACCTGTGATATCAGCGACTCCAAAGAAATGTTCTGCGCAGTAAGAAAGTACTAAACAGAAAACGAAAGATAAAATAACAAAACGTCGGAGATCCATTTTACTACGCTGCATCGAGGCTTCCATAAATTTTGAAAATAAAAATCCTGCTAATCCCCCAACGATAAAGAATAGGACGATTTTTATTAAGACAACCGCAATGCTTACATTTGGGTCTGTGGCACTTGTCACAAAAGTTAGCGCAATAACGCCTAAAATATCATCAATAATGGCTGCACCTAAAATGGCATTTCCAGCTCGAGTACTTAGTTTTCCAAGTTCCTTTAGAGTCTCAACTGTAATACTAACAGAAGTTGCTGTTAAAATGATTCCGATGAAGATATTTTGTAAGAGTGGTAATGCGCTAGCGTCAGAAATGCCTCCTTTATTAAAGATAGACGCAAGTACAAATCCTCCGGCTAATGGAATAATCATTCCCAAGACCGCGATGATAAGAGAAGCTTTTCCAGATTTCTTTAATTCGTTGATATCTGTTTCAAGTCCTGCTGTGAACATTAGGACAATGACTCCAAGTTCGGCAAGCTGAATGATAAAGTCAGTCTCGTGTAAAATATTTAGGCATGCAGGTCCGAGTAATAGGCCGGCTAATAAGGCACCAACAACTTGTGGTAATTTAATTTGTTTGGTTAAGAGTCCGAGTAGCTTAGTACTCATTAAAATTAAAGCGATGTCAAATAGAAATTCATAAGATAACATGGATACGATCCCCCTTTAGTTTTACATTGACAAATTATACGAGGGGTTCTAATTTTTTATAACTAATAATCCATAAAAATTTTTCATTTCAGTTTGTTTTCACTTAGTGAATGAAAATAAGATAGAAAAAGGCAAAATATTGTATAAATCGTGTAGAAGTAATTTGACAAATTTATCATTCTTTGGTAAGGTGTTTAATATTAATTTTTTAATGGGGTGAGGAAAATGAAGCAAAAAATTATTTCAACAACAACGATGTTTATATGTATTTTGTTGTTTATTACTTTTTTCCAAAATATATTTGGTGCATCTACCAAAATCGTTGGAATTACCGTTCTAATTATCGGTTTAGGGATTAGTGAAAAAGATTTAACTCAAAATCTAGGGTTACTCGTTATTAAATTAATATGTTTTCTTCTTGTTATGGGAATTTCTAGTTATCTAAGCGTACTAAATCCTTATTTAGGACTCTTTATTAATTTTAGCTTTATCTTTTATGCAACTTACATTAACGTTGAAAGAAATAAAAAACCTTATCATTTCCCATTTATTTTAGGATATTTGTTTTTAATTTTTCTTTCACCGTCAACACCGGAAGCATTACCAAGTCGTTTAATTGCTCTAATAGGTGGTGCTTTTTGCATTGTCGGAGTACAGTTGTATTTTAATCGTAATACGTATGATAAAATGTTAAATTCTCGTCTAGATAAAGTGTGCAATCAATTAATTCATCGCCTTGAACGAATTCTTGCAAGGGATGTTAGTGAACATGAAGAAGAGGTTGATATTCTTAAAGCAAGTATGGGACGGTTTATGAAAGTTATTTATGATCGATTTAGTTCTAATGGTCAGTTAACCAAAGGGGGCGTGGGACGCATTACACAAATGGTGACCTACGAAAAAATGTACTATTTGTTAGATGATGTTGCTAAAGATTATGAAGCTGGATTAATTTCTGAAGAAACGATAGAGGAATTATTAACATTTGTTAAAAATCAAAAACAAGGGAATCCTTCTGAACTAAATTTAGAAATGTTCGAGCAAGGAGCTACCTCGATTAGACCGTTTAAGCAAATTATTACGGTATTAAAAGCAATACAAGATGATAAGTATCCTATTGAAAAAAGAGGAATCCTTCGCTTATTAAAACCTATTGATGTTGAATCCTATGCATTTAAATTTGCCATACGATTAGCGATTTTATTATCAGGGTCCTTATTTGTTCTTCAATTGTTCGATTTGAGTTATGGACGTTGGTTATGTTTTACTCTCGCTGCTCTTGTACAACCTGATATTGAGACAAGTGAACAAAAAACAGTTCAACGTTTGATAGGAACAGGGTTAGGAGTCGTAGTATTTAGTGTTTTAATGATGATTTTTAAAGAAGATTCACAACGAGCGTTGATTGTATTAGTCTGTTCTTATATTGGAATGTATATAAATCGTTACGACTTGAAGGTGAGCTTTGTTACAGTCCAAGCGTTAGGTGGTGCTATTGTAACTGCACCAGGGACAGTTATTGTAGGAAATCGAATTGTTTACATCGTTTTAGGTGCACTTATTGCTTATTTAGGTAACAAGTGGTTATTCCCGATTCGAAGAAAAGAAATTAAAGAACATTATGTTGGATTGTATGAACAACAAAAACAACAATTAATAACTCATCCATCTGTTCATCCACAAGAAGTAATTATTAACGCCTATCATTTCCTTGAAATGGGAGAACTAGAAGATACAAAATACTTTGATTGGTTAGATGTTAGTTTTGAGGCATTGGTTCAAGTGAAATAAGTGAAAGAAATCACCTAATTCCGTAGGGGACAGGTGATTTTTTTCTATTTAGAAAGGTAAGAAAATAAAACATAGTTTAACATTTTTTGATATAATGAAAGAGGAATTTTAACTTTTAGGAGGGTTATACATGAGACGTGAGTTGGCAATTGAGTTTTCCCGTGCGACAGAGGCAGCGGCTTTAGCAGGGTATAAGTGGTTAGGTCGTGGAGATAAGAATGAGGCGGATGGTGCTGCCGTTCTTGCGATGCGTCATGTACTAAATGAAATTAATATTCGTGGTGAAATTGTGATCGGTGAAGGGGAAATTGATGAAGCTCCAATGTTATATATTGGGGAACGCGTTGGAACTGGATTTGGTGATGATGTGGATATCGCCGTTGATCCGATTGAAGGAACACGCATGACTGCTATGGGACAAGCTAATGCCATGACAACACTTGCGGTCGGAGAAAAAGGATCATTTTTAAAAGCGCCAGATATGTATATGGAGAAATTAATTGTCGGGCCAAAGGCTAAAGGTGTTATTGATTTAGACTTATCGTTAGAAGAAAATATTAAACGTGTGGCAAAAGCAGTGAATAAACCTTTATCTGCATTTACTGTCATGACCCTTGCCAAACCACGCCATGATGAACAAATTAAACAAATGCAACAATTAGGGGTTCGTGTTTTTGCGATTCCAGATGGAGATGTTGCAGCTTCTATTTTAACGTGTATGCCATTTAGTGAGGTAGATATGGTCTATGGAATTGGTGGAGCACCTGAGGGTGTTGTATCTGCTGCGGTTATTCGTGCATTAGATGGAGATATGCAAGGACGATTAGTATTAAGAAAAGACGTGAAGGGTGAAACAGAAGAGAACATTCGTATGAGTGAAGACGAAGCACGTCGTTGCCAGGAAATGGGTGTTAAACCTGGACAAATTTTAAAATTAGAGGATATGGCTAAGAGTGATAACGTGGTGTTCTCAGCAACAGGAATCACAAAAGGTGATTTATTAGATGGGATTGTTTGCGAAGATGGAATGGCGACAACAGAAACTTTATTAATTCGAGGAAAATCGCGTACGGTTCGCCGAATTCAGTCAATTCACTACTTAGATCGTAAAGATGAACAAATTAAAGAAATTATTTTATAAACTTTAACTTAAAAGAGCCCCCTAACTTTATTGGGGGCTTATTTATTATGAGAGGTGACAATATGTATAGTGCAATTATTTTAGCAGCGGGAATTGGAAGTCGTATGGGACTAGGATATAATAAAATGTTACATGTCATTCAAGGACAACCTGTCGTCATTCGTACGATTAAGCAATTTCTAAAAAACACTAACTGTGGACAACTCATTTTAGTGGTTAATGAGTTAGAAGTAGAAACGATGCAAAAGTTACTAGACCAAGCTAATATTTTAGATTCTCGCATTGAAATCGTAACTGGCGGAAGTGAACGACAGTATAGTGTAGCTAATGGATTACAGGCCGTTGGTGAAGATATCGTGTTAGTTCATGATGGGGCACGTCCATTTGTGACCCAAGAGATGGTGATGGAGTGTTTTCAATTAGCACAAAAGGGGCATCCTTCAATTGTTGCTGTTTCGGTTAAAGATACGATGAAACGAGTGGTGAACGGTATTGTGTTAGAAACACTTAACCGTGATGAAATATATAGTGTTCAAACCCCACAAGCGGCCCCAACTGAATTATTAAAAAAAGCTCATAAGGCCGCTAAAGATGCAAACTTTTTAGGAACAGATGAAGCTAGTTTAATTGAGAAGTTTACAGATAATCCAGTGCACGTCGTTAAAGGCTCATACACCAATATCAAACTAACGACACCAGAAGATTTGTTAATGGCGGAACAACTTCTTCATCTGGAAAGTCAAGTATAAAGTTATCCACAAGAGATGTTTTCAGTCACGTTATGACTATAAAATAAACAAGATAAAAATCTGAACTTTGATGTGTATCACCCGTATTTTCATGTATTGATTCTGAAAAGGATGAAGAATTAGAGGGCAAAATAACACCTGAAATGTTGGTTATATGAATGATGTGAGAGTTTAATAGGAGAGGGAAGAATAGAAAAGCCAATGAGCGAACAATAATCTTATTGTGGCAGGTGCAAAAATTTCATCCATATGAGGATTAGAGTGAAGTGGGTCACAAACGATGTTGCTTTTTTGAAACGATAAAATTCACAACAAAAAAAGTTGGAAATGCTGAGATAGGCTATACTCAAATTTGTAAGGAATGTCGTAAACAGTTTTTTTAAAGAGCAAATGTAGATTTGCTCTTTTTATATTCGTATTTCTCATTTTTTCGACATCGGGGGGAGTTATAATCAGATTATTTATATTTGGAGAAAAGGGGATGGAGAAATGATGAATTTTAAAAAGGGAGTATTAACATGATTTGTATTTAGCGTATTTTCAAGTGGTAACTTATGTGCTTCAGCAGGTGCATTAGAGACACTTCCAGATTTTGAACTTGATTTAGTAGAGTAGGATACCGCTGTTTATAACGGGGATGCTTCAAGCAAGAGTTGCTAAATTATTAAATAGTAGTGTTTCACGTTATGTTGATCATAGTACGGGTCAGTACTATGCTAAGGGGGCAACTCGTGTTGTTGAAAGTACAACTGGTAAAGATTTGTATCATAAAACGACTGTTACGTTAGAAAAATGAGGATGGATTTTTACAACTATGTATTTTAAGGATTCTGAGTAGGAAGTTGGAGAAGTTTGGACAACAACTGGAACGACTCCTAATGTAGGAAGTCCTTATGTATATTGAGGTGTGAGATAAGTAAAAACAACAAGATAAAATGATTTCTTTGTTGTTGTTTTTTAGGAGGAATTTATGGGGAAAGAACGGGCGAAGGTTATTATAGTTTTTGCTATAGTCAGTGTTTTATCTTTTGTGAGTCTTTTTATGATGTATCAAGAAAAAATGATTTTGAAAAACAATACTTTCAATTAGCGGATTTAAAAAATCAAACCGTTAGGGTTAATAATAAAGAATTATTAATTACGCCTATTAATTGTATTTCCATGGATCAGTATGCTTGGGATTTATATGAATTATCTTTAAGTGAAGGAACCCCATTTGAAGATATAGATTATAGTTTAACCGAAAAAAAACTGCCATTAATTTTAGGAAGTGAGTTTAAAGAATATTATTCTTTAGGTGATGAAATTCCTTTATTATATTTTTCTGATGAATGGATAGGTGTTGTCCAAGGATTTTTAACAGAGGGAGAAGTGATTAAACAAGATTGGACTGAATATTCTTTAGATACTAGAATTTTAGTTCCTTCGTTTAAAGAAATGAGTGAAGAAATAGATTTTAATTTGCGAAAAACGATAACTTATGCTCAATTAGAAGGGTATGTTTTACTAAAAGATAAATCAGATTATTTAAAGGCGAATAAGGAAATAAAAAAATTGTCACAAAAGTATAACTTACCGTATGAATTATTAAGAGGTTATTAATTTTTTTCTGTCATATTATTGTTTTCAGTACAGCTATTTTTAATTCATTTCTTAGTTTTAATCGCTTAGAGTTGTAAGAGAAGTTATAGGAGCAATTTAAAAGGGAGGTCACCGATCATACGTTCGGGGACCTCCCTTTTAATTAGGTGGACATAAAGCTGGTGTATTCAATCATTGAAAAAGACTAGTTACTATTTTTGAGGGAGAGCCGAGCTCAATAGGGATGATGTTTTATTGATTAGAACAAATAAAAAAACGTTCATGGGGGGATGAACGTTTTTAATAATATATAAAAGTTTTGGGAGAGTAATATGTGAAAAAAATTTAGGGGGGATGTAAGTTTTTCACTTACATCTTTGTTATGGTAAAATGTCTAAAGTTTATTCAAAGAACGCTTATTTATTTTTAAAATCTGTAACAAAGAATTTATTTAAAAATCATTTGGAATGGTTAGAATGGGTGAGCAAAGCTTTTATGTTTTAAAAAGAAGTCCCGGAAAATTTATTTTTATCATTTAGAGCGTAGATCACGGTTTAAAAAATAGAGTAGGGAATGATGGGAGAGGGTTTATCCCATATTGTATGAAAAGTAATTGAAAGGGATACAATAGAGTAGAGTGAGAGAAAAAAGAGAGGAATTACTTTTTCACACAGTACTAGACATTGCATAGTAGACGGTGATAGAATTCTATTATGTTTAACAGAGTAGACGAAGTGGATAATTATTTCTAACGTATAGATGAGGAGGTTTTGGTTATGAAAAGATTTTCTTTATGGTCAATATTCGTCACAGGTGCTCTTTTATTTGGCTGTTCAAACTCACAAGGTCATCTTAATCAAGAGCAATCGTCGCCCTCTACCATGACAGAGGCGAAAGCTAAAGAACTGGCACTTCAAGAAGTCGGAAGTGGAAATATTATTGAGTTTTCTTATGAGAATGATGATAAAATGCCCCATTATGAATTTAAAATTCTTAACGACGGGGTTGAACATGAGGTGGAAATTAGTGCACTTGATGGGAGTGTTTTGAAGCATGATTTTAAGAATCATTCAGATGGTATTTCTAATCCAGTACTTGATGAGGTAGGTGTACGTGAGATTGTCGAAAAATTAATGGATGGAACGATTGTTTATGTTCGATTAGAGGAAGAAGATCATCAGCCAGTTTATGAGGTAATAGCCGTTGATGGAACGTATAAATATGAGTATGAGATAGATGCGATAGATGGTCATGTGGTGAATCAGGAGAAAGAATTAATTAATCAAGTAACTACTACCCCTAATTTAGAGGCAACACTTGATGTCCAAAAAGCTAAAGAAATTGCCCTTTCTCAAGTAAACGGTGGAGTCGTCACCGAAATTTCTTTAGATATGGACGATTCGATACCGGTTTACGAA
This sequence comes from Turicibacter sp. UBA7094, assembly GCA_002493395.1. Classification (GTDB taxonomy): domain Bacteria; phylum Bacillota_I; class Bacilli_A; order MOL361; family Turicibacteraceae; genus Turicibacter. Next base: position 10,807 of record DKYS01000119.1, read on the forward strand.
GTGAAGGTTATGGCTGATGGAATGGAATATAAATATGAAATAAGTGGGGTTGATGGTCGTATAATCAAGGAGAGTACGAAATAGAGTGAGCCAAATTTGCTAAAGGGCAGTGGAGTTGTGAAGAGGGAGGTTTGAGGTAACAACATTGTTATAAAAGTGATCGATATGAATGCACAATATAAAAAAGGTGTTTTAGAGTTATGTGTTTTACAATTGATTAAGCGTCGCGATTTATATGGATACGAGATGGTCCAACAAGTTTCTTTATACATTGAAGTTACTGAAAGTACGATTTATCCACTTCTTCGGCGTCTGACGAAAGAGGGCTATTTACAGACGTATAGTAAGGAATCGACAGAAGGTCCGACACGGAAATATTATTCGATGACTGTGAAGGGAGAAATTTACTTAACGACCCTCTTAAAAGAATGGGACCAGATGGTGGAATCTGTTCAACGATTGTTAAAGGAAGGGACGTAAGAAATGAGGATTTTTTGAAAGTGATGAAATGAACTTGATAAAGATTGGTACGGTATTTCCGTTGAAGATAGGGAAGACATTTTAGAAAGCTACCGTGAACAAAGGAATGAAATGCTGTCTTGTGGAGTAAGCGAATCTTTTATCTAAACGTGGTTCTTTGAAGAAAGTGATGAAAGAGGTTCTTGATTCCGTTGACACGGAGGAACCGACAATTATTCAAAGGAATCAAATTCAGGAAAGTCATCTTGTCAAAAGGCTATTACCGATTGTGGTAATGGGGTGCTGTCTTTTGATTGCGATTGGATCGCTCCTTGTGATGGCTCGTTTAGTAATTGGCGGTCTGATGATCTCAACTGTTTCAATTGGATTAATGGTTGCCATCTTTTTTAGCGCCATGATTCCTCTTAACTTAGCAGTCACATCAGGTTATATTGGATTTTTGGCTAGAAATAGTCATAAACGAGGATGGATGAGAAAAAAAGGAATTGAAAGGTATTTAATCATTTCGAGTTTAGTGGCTATTGTGATAGGAAGTGCGATTTTTATTGGCAGTGTTTGTACGCACCCTATTTTAAAACAAAGTTTTTTTGAGGGGAGACTCTTTGACCTGATTGAAGTAAGGTCACATGGTCTGCTAGATTTTGAGGATTTATTTGAGATTGATTTAGATTAGTTGGAAAGGAAGATAGGTATGATTCGAATTGGACATTCAACAGATATTCATCAATTAGTTGAAGGGCGAAAATTAATTTTAGGCGGGGTAGAGATTGAACATTCGAAAGGGTTACTCGGTCATAGTGATGCCGATGTTTTATGCCATGCTGTGACGGAGGCCATCATTGGGGCATTAGCTAAAGGCGATATCGGAACTCATTTTCCCGATACAGATCCTAAATATAAGGGAGTAGATTCTCGCATTTTATTGCGCGGTGCTAAGGAAATGTTAGATGAAGCGGGATATGTGCTTGGAAACTTAGATGCGACAATTTATGCAGAACGTCCGAAAATGCGTCCACATATTGATGCGATGCGTGCAAATATTGCTGCTGATTTAGGGGCGACGATAGAGCAAGTTAATATTAAAGCAACACGTGGTGAAAAATTAGGATTTATTGGTCGTGAAGAAGGGATTGCATCAGAATGTGTGGTGTTACTCTTTAAAAAGAGTACAAATTAAATAAGCGAAAAAAAAGCTAAAGAGGTCCTTTAGCTTTTTTCATGTTTTCTGTAATTATCTCGTATTATAGCGTATTTGATTAAATTAATTATTAGGTTTTCTATGTCATCATCATCTATGTACATAAGTTTAGACGTTTTAATTTTTCCTAAATGTATTTTTTCATGACTATCTAGTAATTCTGGACACTCATTTTTAATTAACTTGATTAACTCAGATATTTTCCCACTTCCAATATTTCCGATTGAAATAGCACCATTGTGTACAATATTAAATTCATTCTTATGTTGAGTTAAAAATTTATTTAGGTTTAATTGTAATGAGTGATGGCTTTTATCAAAGTCATCTATCGCTACCATTAGACAACTTTTCCCAGATCGGTTAATTCCTTTTACTGATTGAATAATTGAGAGACTAATCATCTGAGTATTTTTATGTGAATCTTCAATGATAAAAGTTCTGTAGAAAGATTCCCATGTACCACCAGAAGCATTTCCATAACTCATATACCTAACTCCATAATCTTCTATTAGTTTAAAATAACCATAATCTTTTTGAGATAGGGTATGTGAAGTATCTAGGAGGCATTCTCCTAAATTTATGATAAAGGGTTTAAGGCAATCAGGAGTGTCTTCGCCTAACATATAAAACATATCGTTATTATCTAGTGATTTGATATCACTTAACTCATCGAAGTGCAGTCTTTCAAAATTCCATTCCTGTACGTAGTCAGGTTGACTTATTCCGTTATGAATCATTTGATTATAAGTAGGGAGAGTAAGTAATGGAATATATCTTTCCTCGTTTTCATTATAGTGAAAAGCATTAATCTCTATTCCATTGCTAATAAATATATAGTTGATTTCACATTTATCAGCATATTTGGCGGCTTGTTCAAAAACTCGCGTTGTTAATGGGGTAATATTCGATTTACATTCGATTAAAGCAATAGATTCTAATAAATTATCGGTAACTCTTTCATTGATTACAATATCTATTCTTTCATTAGAATTAATGCCATATTTTTTTAAGATTACTTCTGTATCGACATAGATTGTGGGACGTCTAACTCTTTTATTAGAAATTGAATCATTTGTTGTCTTATTGTCTCTTCTGGTGTAACTGGGATCAATTTCTTTCTACACGAATCAAGATAACAATCTATGTTATTTCTTTTATAAACTTTAGTTGGAGTGTATTTTTTAAATTTATTATAGATATTCATTTTTTATAT
>DKYS01000021.1 GCA_002493395.1 Turicibacter sp. UBA7094
TAATTACTTTAGAATATGCGTTAGAATACATTAATGAAGATGAATTAGTAGAAATTACACCAGTTTCAGTTCGTCTCCGTAAGAAAATTTTAGATACAAATGAGCGTAAAAAATACGACAAACGTAAACGTAGCGCTGAATAAGACGAAAAATCCTAGGACTTTTATTCCTAGGATTTTTTTTGTATAGAATAGATAAGAATCCCGAAACTAAAAGAGAAAGATTCTTGATGGAAAATTGATGATAACCAAGCTCATTTTAAATAGTCACGTGAAAAATATTTAAAAAAGGTTTATTTTTGTTTGACGGATGTTGACAAAAAAAGCATTCCCATTATAATTAAATATAGTTTATTAAAAGTAAACAAATAGTTTAAAAGGTGTAGCGAGGTGTTAAGGTGATTATAGGAGGAAAAATAAGACGTTTGCGAATGGAACTCCAGCTAACTCAAGAGGAATTAGCGGATCGAACAGAATTAACAAAGGGATATATTTCTCAGGTGGAGCGCGATTTAGCTTCCCCATCGATTGCAACCCTCGTTGACATTTTAGAGGCTTTAGGAACAACGCTTGGCGAATTTTTTGCGGATGAAAAGAAAGATGAAAAAATCGTGTTCCAGCAAGAGGATGTTTTTGTGAAAGAGGAACCTGATTATAATATGACCATCCGTTGGATTATTCCTAATGCTCAAAAAAATGAGATGGAACCGATTATTATCGACCTTCAACCAGGGGGGATGTCCTATGACGATGAACCGCATCACGGCGAAGAGTTTGGGTACGTCTTAGAAGGTGAGGTTGAATTAGTCCTTGGTAATGAACGTTATAAAGTGAAGCAAGGTGAAAGCTTTTATTATAAAGCTGATGTAGATCATAAATTAAAAAACAATTCTAAGAAGCTAGCGTCTGTCTTATGGGTGTCAACACCACCTACATTTTAGTTTGATATAAGGAGGAGTTTCGTGTGACAAAAACACCGTTAATTGAAATTAAAAATTTAACAAAAGAATACGATGGGGATATTATCTTAAAAGGGATTGACTTAACCATTCACGAGGATGAGTTCGTCACGTTATTAGGTCCTTCGGGTTGTGGGAAAACGACGTTATTACGTATTATTGGTGGTTTTGACACGCCGACTTCGGGTGAAGTTGTGTTTAAAGGAAAAGATTTAATTCAAATTCCTTCTTATAAGCGAGAAATTAATACGGTATTTCAAAAATACGCTCTATTTCCACATTTAAATGTATTTGATAATATTGCCTTCGGACTGCGTATGAAAAAGGTGCCGGAGTCAGAGATTACAGAACGCGTAAACCGTATGTTAAAAATGATTAAACTTACTGATTTCGCTAATCGTCGCATTGATTCGTTATCAGGGGGACAACAACAACGGATTGCGATTGCCCGTGCACTTGTCAATCGTCCAAAAGTTTTATTACTCGATGAACCTCTTGGGGCTCTTGATTTAAAGTTACGTCAAGATATGCAGTATGAATTAAAAGAAATTCAACGCGAAATGGGAATTACGTTTATTTTCGTCACTCATGACCAAGAAGAGGCGTTAACGATGTCAGATACGATTGTCGTATTAAATGACGGGCTCATTCAACAAATTGGAACGCCAGTCGATATTTATAATGAACCACGCAATCGTTTTGTGGCAAACTTTATCGGGGAAAGTAACATTGTCGATGCTGTTATGATTGAAGACTATAAAGTTAAATTTGAAGGGCACGTCTTTGAATGTGTTGATCGTGGATATAATCCAAATGAGGCGGTTGAAGTCGTGATTCGTCCAGAGGACTTACAAATCGTGGATAAAGAGAAAGGGGCCTTTACCGGGGTAGTAGATAGTGTCATCTTTAAAGGGGTGCATTATGAAATTATTGTCATGGTGGAAGGACGAGAATACATTGTCCATAGTACACAAAGTGCCGAAGTCGGGTCAGTTGTTGGGATGATAGTTGCACCGGCTGATATTCATGTAATGGAGGTAGGGATTTAATTATGCATGAATCAACAAAACGGTTAAGTTATCCATACATCGTTTGGATTTCAATTATTATTATTATTCCGATGCTTTTGATTTTTCTTTATAGTCTGATTGATCCAAGCGATGGAAATCCAATGGCCTTTCGCTTGACTATTGATAATTATGTTAAGTTTTTTAGTCCCATTTATATTTCGACGCTGGCTCGTTCGTTATGGATTGCAGTATGGTCAACTTTGGCATGTTTATTGCTCGGTTATCCGTTAGCCTGGGTCATTGCACAGTGTCATCCTAAAAAGCAGTCGTCTTTATTGTTGTTATTTATTATGCCTATGTGGATTAATATGTTACTTCGTACGTATGCATGGATTTCAATCCTTGGAAAGAACGGAATCTTAAATAATATTTTAGAATTCTTTCATTTAGCACCAGTTGATATTATGTATACTGATTTTGCGATTATTTTAGGAATGGTTTATAACTTTTTACCATTTATGGTGTTACCGATTCATACGGCGATTGCGAAAGTCGATAAAAATTTAATTGATGCCGCGCGTGATTTAGGAGCGAACAATCGTCAAGTGTTTTCAAAAGTTGTGTTTCCGTTGACGCTTCCTGGAATTATTACGGGGGTGATTATGGTCTTTTTACCGGCTGTGAGTACGTTTGTGATTCCACAGTTACTTGGCGGAGGACAATTCATGATGATTGGTAACTTGATTGAAAAACAATTTTTATTAACGGGGAACTGGTATTTTGGTTCAGCGTTATCGATGATTTTAATGATTTTTATCTTGTTATCCATTTGGTTAATGAAACGATTTGATTCAGATGGACAAGCAGGGGGTGCACTTCCATGGTAAATAAATGGTTATCACGCTGTTATTTAGCGATTATGTTTTTATTTTTATATGCGCCAATTGCGGTCTTAATTGTGTTTTCTTTTAATGAGTCGAAGTCAAGCGGGAAATGGACAGGCTTTTCGTTGCACTGGTATGAGGAATTGTTACAGGATTCTCAGATGCAAACGGCACTTTTTTATACGATTATTGTTGCTACATTGGCGACGGCCATTTCAACTGTGGTTGGAACCTTTACTTCAATTGGTATTTTTAAGTTAACAAAAAAGACGAAAGCTTTTGTGTTAAATGTTAACTATTTGCCGGTGATTAGTCCGGATATCGTGTTAGCTGTTGCGTTAATGATGCTGTTTAAAACGCTAAAAATGAAGTTTGGATTTACAACGATGTTGCTTGCGCATATTATGTTTTGTATTCCATACGTTGTTTTATCGGTATTGCCACGGTTGTATGCTATGAATCCGAATTTAGCAGAAGCGGCGATGGATTTAGGGGCGACGCCGATGCAGGCGATTCGAAAAGTGGTTATTCCTGAAATTTTACCTGGGATTATGGCGGGGGCATTGATGGCGTTTACGATGTCAATTGATGATTTTGTCATTAGTTATTTTACGGCTGGAAATGGAGTAACAAATTTATCGATTGAAGTGTATTCTATGGCAAAACGCGGGATTCGTCCGACGGTCAATGCGTTGGCAACCATTATGGTTAGCTTCATTCTCGTCTCAGTTTTAATTTCAAATAATTTATCAATTAAAAAGAAAAGGGAGGTGTAATCATCAAATGAAAAAAGGATTGATGATGTTCGTAGCCTCAATTGCTTTATTATTAAGCGCCTGTTCAAGAGATACGCGCGAAAAACTGTATGTGTATAACGTGGGGGAGTATATTGATCGTGAAGTCTTAAATCTATTTGAAGAAGAGTTTAATTGTAAAGTCATTTATGAATTATACGATTCAAACGAGACGATGTATCAAAAAATTAAAGCAGGTGGAACCAATTATGATGTTGCTTTTCCATCCGATTACATGGTTGAAAAAATGATTAAAGATGATTTGTTGATTCCACTTGATTATGAGCTGATTCCGAACTTTCAATATATTGATGAAAAATATAAACATCTCCCTTATGATCCCGAAAATTCATATACGGTTCCTTACTTTTGGGGAACGGTCGGTATTTTATATGATCAATCGGTGATAAAAGAACCGGTTGATTCATGGTCCGTCTTATGGGATGATGCCTATAAAGGAAATGTTTTTATGTATGATAGTCAGCGAGATTCGTTAATGGTGGCATTAAAACTGCTTGGCTACTCAATGAATACGCATGATATTGAAGAGTTAGAAGAAGCGAAACAATTATTAATTGATCAACGTCCACTTGTGTATGCTTATGTGACGGATCAAGTCATCGACAATATGATTTCCGGAAATGCCGCATTGGCTGTTGTTTATTCTGGGGATGCAACCTACATTATGGATGAAAATGAAAACATGAACTATGTGATTCCGAAAGAGGGTTCAAATATTTGGGTTGATTCGATGGTTATTCCAAAAACGGCGCAAAATGTGGAGTTAGCTCATGAATTTATCAATTTTATGCAACGCCCGGATATTGCGCTGATGAATACAGAGTACGTGATGTATTCAACGCCAAATACAGAAACCTTAAAAATGGTGGCTGACCAAGAATGGACACAAAATGACGCGTACAGTCCATCGGAAGAATTATTAGCTACCTTACCGATGGAAACCTTCCGTGATCCAGGAGAATTTATTAAACAGTACGATGATATATGGACGCAAGTTTTAGCGGCTCCTAATCGAAGATAAGGGATAATAACTCGTTATTAAAACAAAAGAAAAAACGTTGATTCTGTTAAAGGAGTCAACGTTTTTTCTTTTGATAGGAATTTATCGGTAAGGTTAAGTAAAATGTCGCCCCTCCTAGCGGGGTGTCACAGCATCCAATAGTTCCATTTAACCGTTTAGCTAGTTCGGTAGCGATACTAAGTCCAAGTCCGAAGTTATTTTGATGGGTTCGAGAGGGATCCGCACAATAAAAACGATCAAAGATATAGGGCTTATCTTTTTCTTTAATTCCTTCCCCGTGATCAATGATAGAGAAGGTGATTTGTTTAGAAGTCAGGGTTGTTTTGATTTCAATGCTTGGGGTCTGTTTCGCATGGTGAATGGCATTTTCAAGATAGATGCAAAGAATTTGTAGGAGCCGTTCTGAATCGGTATAAAGGACGGGGTATGTTTCATCTGAAAGGTTTAAGGTTAAAGTAATATTTTTTTGGAGGCAGACAGTTTCGTATTGTTCATAGAGGTGGATTAATAAGGTGTCGATATTGACGGCACTTGGGATGAAAGACCAGTTGTTCGCATCAGAGGAAGCGAGGGTTAATAAATCGTTAACTAATTTTGAGAGCCGATTACTTTCTAAATCGAGGATGTGTAAGTGGTTGAATGTCTGAGGATCATTTTTTAGGTTCCTTTTAAGGGTTTCAGTGTGTGTAATCATGACGCTTAGTGGTGCTTTGAGTTCATGGGAGGCTGCCGCAATAAAATTTTTTTGGCTTTGTAAGGCTGCTTCTGTGGGGGCTAATGCTTTTTTTAATAGGAATCGGCTTGTTAGGCTGATGCCTATTAAGGAGAGGAGCCAAAAGAAGAGGGAGAGGGGCAGTTGAATTTTTAAAAAGGTTAAGGGCGATTCTTCACGTAATAGAAGATCGAGTTTATAGTGGTTGCCTTTTTTGGTGAATAGTTCATGAGAACTTCCTAAATAGGAATCGTGCGCCAATCCTTTTAATCGAAAGACACCTCCATGCGTCGTTTGAGTTGTTTGGGAAGTGGGAATTAACGGGATCATTTTTATTCTTTCATTTTGGGTGTTTAATTCGTTTAGAAGATACGGGGAGGGCGTTTTAAAATCAGTTAAACTTTGATATAAAATCATCCCATTTTCGTCTTTTAATTGGCAAAAAAAATTATTTTTTGATTCATAACTTTGTATAATTAACGTCGTGTTTAGTTCATCCGCCTCTAATTGATCAATCAAAAGCGTGGCGAGTCTTTGAAAAGAGTGTCTCTGGGTTTTTAAGAAAGGTTTCAAGTAAGAGCGTTTCTTTTTGCGTTAAGGTGAGTTGGTGTGGGTGGCGAGTCACGGTTCGATGCGTACAATCGAGTATTAAATCCCCATAAGTCAACTCATCAGTTGTATTTAAGGCAGCAGGGCGTCTAGTGAGCGCACGAATCCTCGCTAAGAGTTCCTCTAGATAAAAGGGTTTAACTAAATAATCATCCGCACCGCCATCTAACCCTTCGATTCGATCCTCAACCGTTGCTAAACCGGTTGTAATAATGATTGGAATTAAAATTCCTTTTTTGCGCATGGCTTTAATAATACTGAGTCCATCGATAATTGGGAGCATCCGATCGATAATGGCTAGGTCATACGCATAGTCCGTATTTAGAGCGTAAAGCATTCCTAGTTCACCATCATGGGCCCAGTCAATGGAATATCCTTGTTTGATTAATTCATCTTTTATTAAGGAGGCAAGATGTTTATCGTCTTCTAAAAGAAGTATTTTCATGTTTATCAAATCCTTTGTCCATCTATTTATTACTTAGTATAGCAAAATGAATCTCTAAAAATCCTCTAAAAATTCAGAAATAAATTTCATTAGAATAGAGGAGTTTTAGAGAATTTTTTTAATATAATGGGGTAAATCCGATAAGGAAGGTGATGGAATCATGAACTTTTTAAAGAATGGTTATCTTTTATTATTAATACTCGTTGTTCTAACAGCTTGCCAACTGGTGAAAAATTCAGAAAACGTAGAAGGATGGCAAGAGCAATTGGTAGGGTTAGAAGATGCGGATCTTTTTTTAGAACAGGCAACCGCAAAAGGATCGGTCGTTACTTATACAACAAAAGGATGTGTGATTGATCGATTAATCGAGGTCGGGAATACGGCGACAATTGCTGCCTCAGGAAATGAAACAGAAGAAATGTTAAAACATCGGATGACGGTTCATTATCTTGATCAGTGCGTATTTCTTTTTGCAAACATTCATTCTAAAAACCATCAAGTAACGTATTCGTTGGCAACGATTTCTGATATAAATAATCAGTCGAATTTAACGTTATATGGAAAAGTAGATGAAGAGGGTGTTTTAAATGCACAAGCGGTCTTTATTACATCTTTTGGTGAGAAATAGTCCAGAAAAACAAAGACATTTAGATAAAGGATGAAAGAAAAGGAGTGTTAGAGTTGTTTTCGGTATTATCCATGATGATTGATTGTTTTTCATCTTTAATTTTTGTTGGTTTAGGTATCTTATTGATGACTCGAAAAGATAGCAATAAAAAGATGAAACTCAGTCTTATTTTATTTGCGACGTATTTATTAGCTGTTTTTTCGGTAGTTGGATTGCCGAATGTGTCTTATATCCGTTTTGATTTGGGGGTGAATTTAATTCCGTTGATAGATAGCATTAAAAGCCCGATAAGTGCGATATTAAATATTATCTTATTTATCCCGTTTGGTGTTTTCCTACCCCTTCTTTGGCCCAAACGATATGAAGGATGGCGGAGTGTAGTTAAAAGTGGGCTTCTTTTAACGTTAGGAATTGAGGTTGCCCAATTATTTACACTTCGATTGACGGATATTAATGATTTAATCATGAATTCATTCGGTGCCTATTTGGGGTTTATTTTTTATCAAAAAGGGGCTAAAAGATTTAAAGGGTTGGAGGGTGTCGCCGTAGAAGATGAAAATATCCCCCCCTTTTTAACGATAATTTTCGTTTTTTGTGTGATGTTTTTTCTCGGATCGCTTCTTTCAAATGGGATCTGGGAATTAATTTTATTTCGTATAATTTATTTTATTTGAATGAGAAATGGAGTCGGGCTAACGGAGCCATTGAGGGGAGTTAATTTTCCTCAATTATTTTTTTTGTGGAAAACATAATTGTCTTTTATCGCCGTTTTCTCGAAATCTTTTGGCGATGGAGGGGAGTTTTTAAAGTTATTTTTCTTTTTACTTAGCATAGGAATATTGTTGTGATTTCTTGGAAATCTTTAATCTTATTTTATTATATTTAGTACCGAAAAAAATTTTAATTAATATAATATCATGTGATCGATAAATGATACGGTCATATTAATCTAGATTAATTTAAATTTATAAATGAGGTGAATATATGAATAGCAATTTTGAAAATAATCAAATTGATACGTTGGTTATGATCTCGAATGCCCGCGGAAGCCACCTTTTTGCTAAGTATGGACGAGATGAGTCCCCTGTTTTTAAAATAAAAGCTATTCACAATGAATACGGTAAACAAAAGATACAATTAGCTGTCATGGAGGTTGTTTATCCTAAAGCTCTTTATCAAGAATTAAATTCACGTGCCGCTGTTTTAAAAGCCATTCATGATGGAATGGTTGTTGTTAAGGAAACTCAAACAACGATTACATTTATTCCTGAAATGGGGCAACGGGGCATGAGTGTTGATTTACCAGAAGTAGACTGCGGTTGTTGTGAATTAATCGTTAAGTCTCCAGTTTATGTCGGTGGTGATTGTTGTCATCCCATTACCGGATGTGTTGAAGTAGACGGTAATTGTCCAGCACGTAATTGGTTTTTCGTTTCTAAAGAACCATCTCAAGGATTGTTGGATTTAAATCAAGAGACCGGTGAGTGGTCATATCAAACAACAGTTAATGGATTAGAAAGGGATACCTTTGAAGTTGTTGTGTGGAATGTAGCTGGGGCATGGGCAATGCAACGTACCATTGTAACGTGTCAACCACAACCGGAAGTGATGAAGGTCGATATTATAAATGATAAATTAACCGTTCAGGTAGAAGAACCCCTCGATGTTAATGTTGCGACAATACCACCGGTTGTTGTTAGAACTGAAAGTGAGGCATTAGCTGTTGACGTTGTTGGAATGGCTACTGTAACGATTGAAGGAGCTGTAGAAGTCACAGGA
>DKYS01000104.1:0-24541 GCA_002493395.1 Turicibacter sp. UBA7094
CCACTTCGCCACTCTTTTTCTGATAATGTTTTTAAAAAACGCAGGTCATATATGACCGCTTTAGGTGGATAAAAGGCGCCAATTAAATTTTTTCCAAGTTCGTGGTTAATGGCTACTTTCCCACCAATCGCACTATCGTGAGCAAGTAAGGTCGTCGGAATTTGGATAAAATCAATTCCACGCATATACGTCGCCGCAACAAAACCAGCTAAATCGCCGACTACCCCTCCTCCGAAGGCAAGAAGGCACGCGTGACGATCAACTTGATTTTCGATAAGAAATGTTTGAATTTGGTGATAACATTCAAAACTTTTTGAACCCTCACCCGGCGTGATAATATAAGTTAACGTATTTTCAGGTAAGACGTGAGCCAATGTTTGATAATGTAACTCATACACCGTTTGATCAGTCACAACGATTGTTTGGGTCGCTCGCTGAATAAACGGTAGGAGTTCTTTTAAACAGTCTTCTCCAACATAAATTGGATACTCTGTTGATGATGTTTTAACGTGTAATTGTTTCATTAAAAATCCCTCATTGATTGGCGATGATGATTCACCGCTTCTATTAAATTCGACATTTGACTTGACCCGAATTCTTCTAAAATCTCACGTGCTAATTCAAAGGCCAGTACGGATTCTAAAACAACACCAGCAGCTGGAACAACACAACTATCTGATCGTTCAATCATACTCTTCTCCACTGCTTTTGTGTCGATATGAACAGAATTCAACGGTTGATATAGCGTTGGAATAGGCTTAATCATCGCTTGTACAACAATAGGCATTCCATTTGTCATGCCCCCTTCAAATCCTCCGTAATGATTACTCATCCGTATGAAACCTTGGTCATACGCGATCTGGTCATGGACCTCACTCCCAAAGGAAGAACTTGAAAGCATCGCATCACCAAAGTAAACCCCTTTCACCGATTGAACGCCCATAAAGGCCCCTGCAATTTTAGCATCTAGCTTGCGATCAAATTGAACATAGCTTCCGAGGGCTGGGGGAACATTTTTAGCAAGAACTTGAATGATTCCTCCAACTGAGTCCCCTTGTTGTTTCGCCTCGTCAATATGCTCACACATCTTAGCAGAGACGACAGGATCCGTACATCGAACAGGGGAATTTTCAATCGCTTGTTGAATTTGTTCAAATGTCAAATCCCTTTCCGTCACAGAAACCTTTCCAATCTGTAAAACATGTGAAAGAACTTCAATTTCTAACGCCGCTAGAATTTGCTTAGCAACAGCCCCAACAGCTACACGAATAGCCGTCTCTCGAGCCGAAGAACGCTCAAGGACATTTCGTAAATCGCGATGTCCATACTTCATTGCCCCGACTAAATCAGCATGTCCGGGTCTTGGAACCTTTTTCACTTCATACTCTAATGAGGAAACAGGTTCAATCGCCATCACCTCAGACCAATTTTTATTATCTTTATTTTTTATAACCAATGTAATCGGTGAACCAAGCGTCACGCCATGACGAACCCCACTTGTAATTTGCACTTGGTCGCTCTCTATTTTCATTCGGCCCCCACGACCATATCCTTGCTGACGAAGTTTAAGATCTTTATTAATCATCTCTGCGGTTAGCAAAAGTCCCGCAGGAACCCCTTCAATAATCGCTGTTAGCTGTGGACCATGTGATTCGCCACTACATAAATAACGCATCTTAATCCCCCTTACCCTTTCATTAAATTTAACACTTCCTGTCTCATGGCTAAATCCTCTTTAAAAATTCCTGTACTATAAATCGTTTTAGTCACTGCACCAGGTTTTTTTATCCCACGCATCACCATACACATATGCTCAGCCTCAATCACAACCATGACACCTTTAGATTGAATTGCATTCGCAATCGTATCTCCAATTTGTTTTCCCATGCGTTCTTGAAGCTGAGGTCTTCTTGAAATCACATCTGTGACACGAGCAATTTTACTTAAGCCAACGACCTCATTATTTTCTGGATAATACGCCACATGAACTCGTCCAAAAAACGGTAACAAATGATGCTCACACATCGAATGAAAGACGATGTCTTGAACAACAACGTATTGGTCATATTCTTCACTAAAATAAACTTCTAAATGTTTTTTCGGATTTTCGTGTAATCCCGAGAAAACTTCCTCATACATACGTGCGACACGCGCCGGTGTGTCAATGATTCCAGGTCGATTTGGGTCTTCTCCAACTGCCTCTAAAATCATCTTAACTGCTTCTTCAATTTTACTCTTATCCACTGACATCTTATCACCTTTTCACCTAGTCATTCGACATTTCAATATATATGCTATTTTATCATATTCTATATTAAAAATGACGAATATTTTCAAATTACGCATCCGCTATGCCCTATTATCTCCTATTATAAGACAACGACCCGTGACTTAAACACTGCTCCTTTCTAAATACCTAAAAAATCACCAAATAAAAAGATTCACCCTTTAATTGAACAAATAAAAAGTGACTCTAAATCTATTTCTTTGATAACTCCGTTATCCTCTTAAAATAGATGCTTCATTTTTTTAACTATTCTAGCCTCTCACTTAAAATTACCTATTAAAGATTCCTATCTTTAAATTTAGCGATTAAAAGTACTTCATCTAGGAAAGGAGCGGTTGAATAAATTGCCAAAAAAAGCATAAAAGTCTTTTACTAGACCCTTATGCTTTTTGATTAAAACATCGATTTGTAAAGCTCGGCGTATCGGCGAGCAGAATTTTCCCAAGAATAGTCTCCTGTCATCCCTGAAACCATAAGTTGACGCCAAACATCTTTGTCTTGACGATAGTAACTAATTGCGCGACGAAGTGTGTGTAGCATGTCGTGTGCGTTGTAATTTGTAAAACTAAATCCATTTCCTTCTGTCGTTTCTTCATTATAGGAATGAACCGTGTCATTTAATCCCCCTGTTTCACGAACAATTGGAACCGTTCCATAACGAAGGGAAATCAATTGTGATAATCCACATGGTTCATATAATGACGGCATTAAGAACATATCACTTGCTCCGTAAACTAAATTAGCAAGTTCTGCATTATATCCTAAATAGATTCCGACTTGATTTGGATATTTATCACGAATCCATTGGAAATAGTGTTCGTATTTTGCCTCTCCTGATCCGAGCAAGAAAAATTGAATATTATCATAAATTAAGTGTTCTTCTAAAATGTGTGTAATTAAGTCTAATCCTTTTTGAGAGTCTAATCGGGTAATAATACCGATTAATGGAACATCTGGATTTACCTCTAAATTGAAACGACGTTGGAGAGCCTCTTTATTTTTTCCTTTAAGATCAAGCGTCTCAACTGTGTATGGGGCAATAAGCGCCGTGTCTGTTTCGGGGTTAAATAATTCAGTGTCAATTCCATTCACAATTCCTGTTAAGTCAGATTGACGCATTTTTAAAATATGATTTAAATTCTCTCCATAAAAATCGGTTAAAATTTCTTTTGCGTATGTTTCACTAACTGTTGTTACCTTATTCGCATATTGAATTCCTAGTTGCATGTAATTAATGTGAACATCGTCAAAACGATACCCTAAATGACGAACGGCATGCGATGTAAATTGTCCCTGGAAGCGTAAGTTATGAATTGTATAAACTGTTTTTGTATCATAGTAAAACGGGTCAGCATAATAACGTTGATTCATAAAGAATGGAATCAACCCTGTTTGCCAATCATTTGTATGGATAATCGTCGGTTGGAAATTAATATTTTTAAGTAGTCTTAACGTGACCTCACAAAACATAGCAAATTGATAATCACGATCTGGGCAGTCATAGATTGAATCACGATTTGAAAAGAGAGGTTCAAATATTAAATAATATTTAATTCCTTCTAACTCTACGCATTTAATCCAGAATGTTTTTCCCATCACTTCTACATTTGTGACCCAATAAGCCCCTTTTAGTAATCCTTCAGGAATTTGTTTATATCCTGGTAAAATAACACGGACATCATGCCCTTGTTTTGCTAATGCTTTTGGAAGGGCGTAAGCCACATCGGCTAGCCCTCCTGTTTTAATAAATGGATAAACCTCTGATGAGACGAATGCAATTTTCACCGGCTTAGGCCTCCTTTGCAGGATAGATTGTACGCCCACAAGCGATGATTTTATCATTAAAGTCTTCTTCTGATACGTGTGGGAAAATACGAACATTTCGTTCAATAATTGTTCCTTCAGGTAAACGTACACCCTTACCAATCACATTTAACCCACTTGATAACACTTTTGGTTTTTCTTCATTTGCGCACTCTACTGCACCGCGTCCGATAATACTTCCTTTACCGATGACACACTCTTTATCAATGATGGCTCCATCAATAATACATCCCTCTTCAATAACTGTGTCATTCATAATAATACTATTACGAACAATTGCATTTGGGTGAATATGCACACCTGGACTTACCACACATTTTGTCACCGATCCTGCAACAATTGATCCGTTTGAAATTAAACTTTGGCAAACTTGCGCTTTTGAACCGAATTTAGCCGTTGGCTTTTCTTCACTCTTTGTATGAATAATCCAATTTGGATCGTACATATCTAATTGAATTTTATCAACTGTTGTTGTTAATTCTAAGTTAGCTTCTAAATATGATTCGTATGTTCCAACATCTTTCCAATAATCACGGAAGCGATAAGAGTAAACATGACCATGTTCAATTAAGTGAGGAATAACATCTCCACCGAAATCTAATCCTTCTTTTTTAAGATATTGTAACGTATTGATTAAGACATCTGTCTTAAATACATAAATCCCCATTGAAGCTAAGTTACTCTTTGGTTCTGCTGGTTTTTCAGCAAATTCGACAATGCGTCCATTTTCATCATCTGTTAAAATTCCAAAACGAGAAGCTTCTTCCCACTCAACTTCTTGAGCACAAACTGTTACATCTGCCCCTTTTTCAATATGTTGTTGAATTAATGGGCGATAATCCATTTTATAAATATGATCCCCTGATAAAATCAACACATTATCTGGATTTTTACGTTTGATATAACTAATATTTTGTAAAATAGCATCTGCTGTTCCTGTATACCATTGATCTGACGAATGTCCTTCACATGGTTGTAATAACGTAACCCCTGTATTTTTACGGTCAAAATCCCAAGCTTGACCTAGCCCGATATGTTCATTTAATGATAACGGTAAATATTGAGTTAAGATACCAATATCATAAATTTCTGAGTTTGAACAGTTACTTAATACAAAGTCAATAATCCTAAATTTCCCTGCGAAAGGAACGCTCGGTTTTGCTCTCCCCAGTGATAAAATATCTAAGCGTGACCCACGCCCTCCCGCTAAAATCATAGCTAAAGTCTTCATTTAAAATTCCCCCGTTTCTATCTTTTAAGCTGCCTATTATTTCTATTTAGCACTACTTAGCACCTTCGAACCACCTAATATTATCACGCAATATTCGGTATTTTTATCGTCTTTTGTCACATCCATTATAAAAATTCCATTTTATCGTAACCCGTTACATACGCCCCTTATAGGAAGCGTTTTCTCGACATTTTCGTTACTTTTATGACCTGTGATTGTTTATTTTTGTCTATTAATAACCCTTCGATTATCAGACCACTCTCTTTCCTTTCTTCCTCAGAAAAAAAACTGTCTAGTAGTCAGGAGATTTCTCTCCGTGTACTAGACAGTTTTTGTATGCAAGCGTGTGTGTCTATTAAATTATTCTTCAGTTTTTGTTTCTTCTAATTCTACTTCATCCGAAAAGTCTAAGGCAGCCATACGTTGTAATTGACGGAATCGACGTTGTGCATCACGGCGATTTGCCTCTAATAATTCTTCCGCATGTTCTGGGTTAATTTTTGTTACTTGAGCATAACGAGCTTCACTCATTAAGAAGTCACGGTATTTATCCCAGTTCGGAGCTTTTGAATCTATTTGTAATGGATTTTTTCCTGCCTCTAATAATTGAGGGTTGAATCGGAAGGTTGGCCAATATCCGCATTCAGTCGCTAATTTAGCTTGACTCATTGAATTTGCTAAACCACCTTTAATTCCATGAGCAATACATGGAGAATATGCGATCACAATTGATGGACCTTCGTGTTTTTCAGCTTCCATCATCGCTTTAATCACTTGCGCTTGATTCGCTCCATGAGAAACTTGAGCGACATAAACGTGTCCATAAGACATCGCAATAGCAGCTAAATCTTTTTTCTTACCAGGTTTACCTGAAGCTGTAAATTTAGCAATTGATGCTTCACGTGATGATTTAGATGATTGCCCACCTGTATTTGAGTACACCTCTGTATCAAGAACTAAAATATTAACATCTTCATTATTAGCAATGACGTGGTCTAATCCACCATAACCGATGTCATACGCCCATCCATCTCCACCAATAATCCAGTTTGATTGTTTAACTAAATAGTCTTTTAAATCTAAAATTTCTTTAACTGCTTCATTTGAAGAGTTTGCAATTGCCACTTCTAGTTGAGGGGCTAACGCTTTTGTAATCTCTCCGTTATAACGATTATCTAACCATTTTGTAAATAATCCCGCTAATTCAGCATCAACAGTTCCCATATTTTCTTCCATTAATAATCCGATACGGCTACGTAATGTTTCAGCGGCAATATGCATACCAAATCCAAACTCGGCGTTATCTTCAAATAACGAGTTTGCCCATGCCGGACCTTTTCCTTCAGCATTTGTTGTATATGGCGTCGCCGGGAATGATGCCCCATAAATTGATGAACATCCAGTTGCATTTGCAATCGTCATGCGATCTCCAAATAAACGAGTTAATAAGCTAATATACGGAGTTTCCCCACATCCAGCACATGCTCCTGAGAATTCAAATAACGGTTGTGCAAATTGAGAACCTTTTACTGTCGTTTTAGGTAATAAATCATCCTTATACGTTACCTCATTAAAGAAGTAATCCGCACGAGCTGCTTGTCCCGCTTCTAACTCCTCACCAATCGGTACCATGACTAATGCTTTATTTCCTTTTTTACCTGGACAGATATGCGCACACACTTCACATCCCGTACAATCTAACGTCGAAACTTGAATGCAGTATTCTAATCCGTCTAATCCTTTACCGATTGCTTTTAACGTACGTGTTCCTTCTGGTGCTTTCTCTTTTTCAGCCTCAGTCACTAAGAATGGACGAATAACAGCATGAGGACATACATAAGCACATTGGTTACATTGAATACAGTTTTCTTCAATCCATTTTGGAACAAAGTTAGCAATTCCACGTTTTTCATAAGCTGCTGTTCCGTTTGGCATTGTTCCATCTGCGTAATCAACAAATGCTGAAACAGGTAAGGTATCCCCTTTACTATGATTAATGACATCAGCAATCGTTTCTACGAAATGAGGGCGTTCTTCTCTGACCTTCGTCTCTTCATCTGCTAAGTTTACCCATGCTGGATCAACGGTTACTTCAACTAATCCCTCTGCTCCCTTGTCGATCGCAGCGAAGTTCATCGCAATAATCGCCTCACCTTTACGTGAATATAATTTTTCTACGTATTTTTTCATTAACTC
Organism: Turicibacter sp. UBA7094; assembly: GCA_002493395.1. Classification (GTDB taxonomy): domain Bacteria; phylum Bacillota_I; class Bacilli_A; order MOL361; family Turicibacteraceae; genus Turicibacter. The sequence continues at coordinate 7,539 of DKYS01000104.1, forward strand.
TTTTGCGCGTTCATATGGCATAATTTGCTCGTTTAATTTAAAGAACGCAGATTGCATAATCGTATTTGTACGACGCCCTAATCCAATTTCTTTTGCTAATGTTACAGCATCGATAATATAGAATTTGGCTTGTTTTTGAGCTAATAATTTTTTAAAACTATTTGGCATCTGTTCAACAATTTCGTCTGCTGAGTGAACGGTATTTAATAAGAATGTTCCCCCTTGACGTAATCCACTAATCATATCGTATTTACCGACATAAGTATCCATTGAACATGACACAAAGCTTGGCGTAGAAACTAAGTATGGTGCACGAATCACGTCTTTTCCAAAACGTAAGTTAGAACGTGTTAATCCACCTGATTTTTTAGAGTCATAAGCAAAATAAGCTTGCGCATATAAGTCCGTATTTTCACCGATAATTTTAATCGTATTTTTATTCGCACCGATTGTTCCATCTGAACCTAATCCGAAGAATAACGCCTCTGTCACATCATCATTTAAAACCATCACTTCTTCTTTAACTGGTAATGATTTAAATGTCACATCATCGATAATTCCAACCGTGAAATCATCTTTCATCTCACCTGCTAAATTGTCATAAATTGCAACGATATGTGACGGTGTTGTATCCTTAGAAGATAATCCAAAGCGTCCACCCACAATTTTTGGAGCATTTTCATGACCATGGAAAATGGAACGAATATCTAAACATAATGGTTCACTTGTTGCCCCAGGCTCTTTCGTACGATCTAATACAGCAATACGCTCAACTGTTTTTGGTAAAACATTAAAGAAGTATTCCGAACTAAATGGACGATATAAATGAACTGTAATAACCCCCACTTTACGTCCTTCATTTTTAATTAAATAATCAACTGTTTCTTTAATCGTTTCTGTAATTGATCCCATTGCCACAATGATTTCTGTTGCATCTTCGGCGCCATAGTACATAAATGGCTTATACTCACGACCTGTAATTTCACTAATTTTTTCCATATAATCAGCAACAATCGCAGGTACGGCCTCATAATATTTATTTTGAACTTCACGTGTTTGGAAGTAAACATCATCATTTTGTGCTGAACCTTTTGTCACTGGATGATTTGGGTTAATTGCACGAGAGCGGAATTCACGAACTTTATCGTAGTCTAATAGTTTTCCTAACTCTTCGTAGTCCATCACTTCAATCTTTTGAATCTCATGTGATGTGCGGAATCCATCGAAGAAGTGTAAAAACGGAACGCTTGATTTAATCGCCGCTAAATGGGCAACTCCACCTAAGTCCATAACTTCTTGAACCGAACTTGTCGATAACATCGCAAATCCTGTTTGGCGAGCAGCATAAATATCTTGATGATCCCCGAAGATTGATAATGATTGCGCAGCAATAGCACGGGCTGAAACGTGAATAACCCCTGGTAATAATTCACCTGCAATTTTATACATATTAGGAATTTTTAATAATAACCCTTGTGATGCTGTGTAAGTCGTTGTTAACGCACCCGCTTGTAACGATCCATGAACCGTTCCAGCTGCCCCCGCTTCTGATTGCATCTCCACCAATTTTACTGGAGCGCCAAATAAATTTTTCTTACCTTGTGATGCCCATAAATCTGTATACTCCGCCATTGGTGTAGACGGTGTAATCGGATAAATCCCTGCTACTTCCGTAAACGCATAAGAAACATGCGCCGCTGCCTGGCATCCGTCCATTGATTGGAACACTTTAGACATAAATCTTAACCTCCCTCATTAATCCTATATTAGAAATACGTTCATTATACTATACTTAACCTTTCAAAACAATAATAGTAAAATGTTTCCACAATGATTCTAGCATTTTTTAACATTATAATCAATTAATGTTTTAACCCCCAATCTCCACTTTATCGAATCCATTTTCATACCTCGCTTAAATCATGATTCAATTCGATAAAAGAAGAATCTTTAATTGTTACACCCTTAGTATATCTAACCCTTAAAAACTTTCAAAATCATTTGCATTTATTTTTTAAAACATTATAATCATTTAAAAGGAATTTCTCCTAGACCTCATAAAAAAACTTACAGGGCCACTTACTCCCCTTGTAAGTTTTTTGAGGTCAGACCAAACATTTCCCTGGATTAAAAACCTTTTTATTTAACAGATAGCAAAGAGCTCCATCATAACGATTCAACTCTTTTCAAGACCTCGTTTATCCTCTTCAATGCCTGACATCTTGATTAATAACCATCTATTTTTTAGAATAAATCTCTTTCTTTTCACACGTCATAATCTATGCGTCTAGTTACGATTAGGTTCCCCTAAATATTTAAACCAGCCTCATCACTCACCGAATGTTCTGACAACAAAGCCGACGAACAAACATTAATACACCCTACTTTAATTTCGTCTGGATACCTATTAAATGATATGTTTTTACTCAGTTCTTTAGACATTAAAAAAAATCAATCGCAACTCTAATTAAAGATTTTATCCTTATTATATATAAAAATGCACCGGCGTCTAAAAATAAGAACATTTTTACAAAATAAAAAGGACCCTTCCGGTCCTTTTTACCCACCTTAATGGTGACTACCATTCACTTTTTATTACTGTCTATTATTTACTAATTAGCAAGCCATTCTACCGCAGCAGCAGCTAATGATAACTAATAAAATAAATAAAACTAAGATAAATGCACAATTGTTTCCAAACATAATAAATCTCTCCTCAATAATTAACGATAGTTTAGGGTTAGGGTTAAGCTCCTACTTGAGCTTACGATTACTTTTACTTCATTTTATCACTCTTAGCACATACCAAATCCGCATCCACATCCGCATCCGATGATAACTAATAAGATAAATAAAACTAAGATAAATGCACAACCATTTCCGAACATAATCTCAACTCCTTTCCAACCTTTCCACTCAGTTTCCTGAGCTAATATATCCTATGAAATTTTCGTAATTTGGTTTATGTTTTTACTCAAATTCCACAAAAACCTACCAAAAAAATATTGTTCCAAAATTTGAAAAATGATATGATTAAACACGTTAAATCAAACAAAATAGAGGATGTGAACGTAATGAAAAAGTACTTCCTAGCAACAGCCGCCGTTGCAACAACGCTATTTCTTGGTGCCTGTTCAAATAAAAATGAAATTGGTATGAGCGTACCAAATGGAAACGAAAAATTTATTACTTCTGATGCTGGTAATATTACGAAGCAACAAGTATTTGATAAAATGGTTTCCGAAGCAGGATTAAGTGCTTTATTAGACTTAGTCGACTACGACGTTTTATCTCAACAATACGAAATTGATCAAACAGAAGTTGATAAAATCATCGACCAATATAAAGAGAAAAACCAAAACTTTGATGAGTTTTTAGTCACTCAAGGATTTAAAGATGAAGCAGAACTTCGACAATATATTGAGCTAAGCCTATATCGTCAAAAAGTTGCCGATGAACTTGCCGTCGTAACAGATGAAGATCTAGAAGCAGCCTATGCCAAATCATATGAGATTGGTGCTCGTCATATTTTAGTCGCTGATGAAGAGACAGCAAAAGAAATCATTAAAAAATTAGATGAAGCAGAAGACAAAGAAGCAACGTTCCAAGAATTAGCGAAAGAATACGGAACGGATGGAACAAAAGATAACGGGGGTGACCTTGGAACCTTTAGTCAAGGTCAAATGGTTAGTGAGTTTGAAGACGCAGCCTATGCTCTTGAATTAGGAACTTACACGAAGGAACCTGTTAAAACACAATTTGGATACCACGTGATTTATAAATACTTTGAGGGTGAGAAACAACCGTTTGAAGACATTAAAGACGAATTAACTGAAAAAGTACGCGCACAAAAAGTATCAAATGAATCATTTATCGCTGCTCTTGCGCAAAAACGTGAAGAAGCTGGATTTACATTAATGAACGATTTCTTAGAGGATCAATATTTAGAAGTATCAGAGACTTATGAAAAATCAAAAGAATCAAGCCAATCAGTCGTTGCTAAAATCAACGATCATGAATATACAGTTGAACAATTATACAATGAATTAGTTCCTGCTTACGGACTTTCAGATGGTATTTCATTAATTGATGGAAAACTTTTAGAAAAAAAATACCCAGTTGATAAAAAAGCCATTAAAGAATTAATCGACCAATTTAAAGTTGCCTATGGAACAAACTACTACGCAGCTATGGCACAAAACGGATTAAACAATGATGATGAAATCTATGAATACTTTAAACTTGCCCACTTACAAGATGCTGCCTTAGCTGAAGCTTACCCAATTACAGATGAAATGTTACAAAAACTATATGATGAAAAATATGGTGAAGCAGCTCAAGCTCAAAATGAAGAAGAAGCAGAATCAACAGATGCAGAAGGAACAACTGAAGAACAAACTGAAGTGAAATCATTTGATGAAGTGAAAGATGAACTCGAATCATTAGCTCGTCAACAGGAATATACACAATTACGATTAGAAACTTTATTAATTAAATTCCGCTCAGAAGCTAACTTTAAATTTGCAGACGAAACATTACAAAAACGTTATGAAACAATTGTAGCAAATATTGAAGAACAAGCAGCAGCTGAAGAAGCGGCTCGTAATGCCCAACCTACTGATGAGCAAACACCAGTAGAAACTAATCAAGAAACAGCTGAATAAAAAAAGAGTGATTGGTCTAAATCGACCAATCACTCTTTTTTTATTTATGACGATAAAATCTTCGATTATCTAGCATAGGAATTCTATCACTCATTTCTCCTGCTGGGCAATGTTGCAATGCCATCGTCGCCGCCGTCATTTTGGCAGATACAACATCTAAATAGTGGAGTAATTCCGCCTCAATAATCATCGGTTCTTTTGGCGATCCCCACTCCATTTTTCCATGATGGGCAATAATCAAATGTTTTAAGAATAATACTTCATCACCTTGATAACCTAGCTCACGTGATGCCTCATCAATCATTGAAACCATCATATTAATATGACCAATCATTAATCCTTCTAATGTATATTCTGTCTTAATGCATTTTTCATAATTCATTTCAAATAGTTTTCCAAGGTCATGCAGAATAATTCCAGCGTATAGCAATTCTTTATTAACAATCGGATAGAGTTCGCAATAAGCAGCCCCTATTTTCAACATCTCATAGACATGTTGAGCAAGTCCCGATCGAAAAGCGTGGTGCATTCGACTCGCTGCTGGATGAACATAAAACTGTTGTTCATATTTTGTTAGGAAATAATGAAGAATCTCCTTATAATGTCCCTCTTGCATTTGATCCATAAAGTGTTCGATATTAGCCTTTAATGAATCAACGGTCATTAAAGAAGACTCAACATAATCGGCGGGATTAACCTCTCCCTCTACAACAGAGATTGATTCAATATTCCACTGTTTTTGGGCATTATACAGTTGAACTAATCCCTTTACAGTAACTACCTGACCTACCGCAAAGGCATCTAATTCATTGGGTTTTACACTCCATTTATTAGCAAAAATAGACCCACTCTTATCAACGAATTCAAATTTTAAATACGGTTTTTGTGCTGCTGTTCGTAACGATTGAACAGATTTAATCATGACTGTTAACGTTACATCTTCTTTTGCCTTTAGATCTTTAATTTGCATGTGTATCACCTATCTCCAAACTTTCAATGAGTGTTTCTATTTTCTTATGCGCATATGCGTGATAAGAATCAATATACGTTTTTAAATCCTTTGGATTGTGAACTGAAGTTCCAATTAAATACTTACTTGACGCTCCAACACCGAGCCCTAAAATATTTTGAGCCTCTTCCATAATTAAAATATTATAAATACTCTCCTGCCCTGCCTTCGAGTATCCAATATTCTCCATATTTCCTGAAATATTTTTTTGGCGATATAAATAATAAGGAATATAATCGTTCGCCTTAGCAAAATCATACGTCATTTGCCCCATACGCTGTAACTCTTCCTTAGATGCCGTCGTATAAAGTCCACGATTTTTCGTTATTTTTGAGCGGCGTTTAAAGGCTAGCATATGAACAGTTAAAGATTCTGGCTGTAACTTCTCTATCTCTTTTAAACTATAGGCTAACTCTTCACACCCTTCGTTAGGAAGCCCAACAATTAGATCCATATTTATATTATCGAATCCGTACTGCTTAGCGAGGTAATACTTTTCAATCACATCCTCAACCGTATGATGGCGACCAATCTCATCAAGTGTTTGTTGATGAAACGACTGCGGATTGATACTAATGCGATGAATCCCATACTGCTTTAATAACGCCAATTTATCGGCGGTAATCGTATCTGGACGTCCCGCTTCAACGGTAATTTCACGGACCTCATTCGCATTGGCTAAATATTGATAAACAGTCGTCAATAACATTTCAAACTGCTCTTTTGTCAGCGTTGTAGCTGTTCCTCCACCAAAATAAATAGAGGTAACCTTAATGCCTCTTTCTTTAACAAATGCCCCAACCATCTTAATTTCCTCTAAAAGAGATTCTAAAAAGGGAGCGACCCACTTTTTAAAGGGCTGGTAAGCGTATGCCGCAAAGGTGCAATACGCACAACGGGTTGGACAAAAAGGAATTCCGATGTAAATGCTAATTTCATGATGAATCGTATGCAAATCTGGAATGACTTTTAACTGATGATTAGCAACTTCTAACAATAAGTCCATCTTCTCATCTGAGACTAAATACTCATCTTGCATATACGCTCTTATTTCATCATCACGATAACCGCGTTTTTTCATTCCATGAATAAGCTTGGTTGGTCGCATCCCATTTAGTAACCCCCAAGGTTGAACCCGTCCAGTTTGTTGTTGTAATAAAAGTAAGTAAACAGCCAAATAGGCGTATTTACGAATTTTAGTTTCTTGGCCGCTAATCATTTCCTTATTTACGGTTTGCGTCACACCATTTAGTTCCCCAGTTACCAAAAGCTGATTCCCACTTTGATTCTCCGTAAATTTAAAAACTAATTCCGGCGTTGCCGATTGATTCATCACCGAGTTTTCATAGAAGGTTTGATTTAATACTTGCATGGCACTTAAAATAAGCTCATCCTCAATTCCCTCTACCTTAATATGGACAATATCCGTCATGATGTGCACTCCATTTCCGAATAAAAAATCCTTAGCAGTGCTAAGGATTTTTCACTATCTATTTTGATTTAAGCCTAATCATCACCTCAAAGTTTTACCCTTAAAAACCCGTGTTATTTTACTAAAATCATGACACTTAAAGGGGCTATTTTCAAATCCCCCGTCAGCACTTTAATGGGTTTAATCCCACTTTGGTTTTCATCGGCGATCAACGTAAAATCAGAAGTAATGATAGGTATATTCACTTCATGGTTTTGAGTATTAAAGAATACACGAATGTCATTCCAACATCCATAGTCTTTAACATCTCTCAAATTATATTCTATCACAGAATTATGATGTTGAAAAATAGAGAGATGTTTTTTTACAAGAAATGCATTATGTAAACGAAAAGCACGATGTGCGCGTCTAATTTTAATATACCCTTTAATTAAATTCAAACTTTTTTCATGTTGATACACCTCATCCCATCGGATAGCATTAATCTGATCAGATGAATTATAGCTATTTTCGACTCCTTGCTTACTTCTAAAAAACTCTTGACCACAATGAATAAACGGAATTCCCTGTGATAAAATGACCATTGCAGTTGCTAATACTTGTCTTTTTTGTCGTGTTAAATAATCCTCATCGCCATTAGATAATTTCATCCGATCCCACAGCGTATGGTTATCATGACACTCAATATAATTAATACTTTGAGTCGGTTGATAAAACATATCCTCATTCAATCCCGAGCTTCCTGACAATAATCGCTTTCCCGAATTAACTGAAGCGAAATTTCCGAGTGCTAACCCTCGGTCTTGATGATTAAACGTGTGACCCTTAATCGTATCGCGGAAAGCGTCGTTAAAATGAGCAATCCGAGGTAATTTGTACGCATTAAATTTAGCAGCCTTTTGCGCTTGTGGAAGTGGGGTATTCATATCCCATCCCTCACCGTAAAGTAAAATACTCGGATTATACTCCTCGCAAAATTGGCTCACTTCATTCATCGTATCCACATCAAGAATTCCCATTAAGTCAAATCGGAATCCGTCAACTCCGTATTCCTTTGCCCAAAACTTAACAGAGTCTAAAATAAATTTACGAACCATCCGGCGTTCGGTCGCTAAATCATTTCCGCATCCACTTCCATCTGAGGGCATCCCTTGGTAATCATAACGATAAAAATACGTTGGCACCATCGCATCAAATGGAAATGTTCTTCGCTCATAAACATGATTATACACCACATCCATAATAACTCCAAATCCATGTTCATGTAGACAGTTAATCAGTGTTCGTAGTTCGTTAATCCGAGCATACGGATTATTAACATCTGAAGCGTAACTTCCTTCAGGAACATTATATTGGGATGGATTATACCCCCAGTTGTAGGAATCCAATGGATTTAATTCATCTACCCCTGAAAAGTCAAAAATGGGTAGTAACTGAATATGTGTTACCCCAAGCTCCTTCAAATAGGAAAGCCCAAAGCAATGTCCCGTCTTTTCATCCACTACCTCTTCCGTGATTCCAAGAAACTTTCCACGCTGCTCGACTTTAGACGAAGGATCAATCGTAAAATCACGAATGCTCAACTCATAAATAATCGCATCTGTTGGATGTTCTAATTTCGGCCGAATTTCATGATTAATTTTCACACACTTTGCGGGGTCGATGACAACACTATATTCGGCATTAGCCGTTGAGGCAATGGCATACGGATCAATCGTCTCCTGGCGGATAAGATTATTAACAATCTCGTAACGGTAACGGCAGCCTTCTAAATCTTGATTGATGGTTAACTCCCATACCCCTCGGGGACATCTTTTCATCCGACGAAAATGCGTGACCTCATCTTCATATAAAATCAGTTGTACGTGAGTCGCTGTCGGTGCCCATACCTTGAATTGGGTCTGTTCCTTCTGATAAGTAGGACCTAAATCTTGTCCTCCATAATAAAATCGCTTATCGAACTCATCCGTTCTCGCAATGTATCCTAAAAATAGATAGCTCGTATTCTGATAAGCGTCAAGAACTTGGTACTCCGTGCCAACATTTACAAATCCTTTGATTGATAAGATATATTTAATCTCATTGTAAAAATCGCACTTTTCTTCAACCTTTAATTCGTAAGTTTCTGATGTTTGTGTATCAACTAAATAAAACGGATCAATTTCTCCGCCATAATAACTTTTAGGTACCAATACCGTAATTTTATTATACTCATCTAAATAACATGAAAATCTTCCCTGCGTCGTTAACACTAGACATCCCCTCCTTACATTCATTTCGATTTATTATGTGTGATTCTATCAGATTGTAATCATCCCCCTTAAAATAAATATCCATTTTACCCTTTATATTACATTATATACATATCGTCTCAAAAAAATTAACAGAATAAGAGATATCTCCTCAAGAAAGCGACAAAAAAACATATTTAAATTGACAACTCGCCATATTTTTTATATGATGAATACAGTTACAATTGTAAGTGTTATCTAAAGTTTGGGGACTATTTTAGGAGGATTATAAATGAGTAAATTTAATATTAAAAACTATGCTGTTCGAATCGCTTTCTTTTTAGTTGGTTGTTTCATCATCCAATTAGGAGTTGCTTTCTTTATTAAATCAAATACCGGGGTTGACTCTTTCACCATTTTTATGCAAGGACTATCAAATTTATTAAACATTACAGTCGGACAGGCAAATATTCTTGTGATGGGTATCGTCTTTATTGGAATGCTAATCTTCACTCGTGAATATATTCGCCTTGGAACATTCTTGGCTGTTATTACAGCAGGGCCCTTCCTCGATTTAATTAATTCACTTTTAGAGAATGTTGGAATTGCCGCTTTACCTCTTATTATTCGCTTATTAATCGTTGCCATTAGCTGCGTCGTTATTTCTATCGGATTCTCAATCTTAAAATCTGCCAACTTAAGCGTAGCGCCAACGGATCAATTACCTTTAATCATCGTTGATAAATCAAATTGGCAATATAAATGGGTTCGTATTACAATGGATGTCATTTTTATCGTTGTTGGGTTCTCTTTAGGAGGAACACTAGGTGTTGGAACAATCATTACAACCCTTTTAATCGGACCTTGTATCCAATACTTCTTACCAATCATTGAGAAAAAATCAGCGCAAATTATTCCAAACTAAATCATCATCCAGTGACGAAAAAAGCAACATCTTTTGTGTTGCTTTTTTCTTTTTATCTATAATCGTAGAAGAAGATAATTCAACTTTTTACTAATTTTCGATCGTTCTCGATAGACCCAATTCATGTCAAAATCTAAATGAAAGGCTTTTGAAAAAGAATAATATAAATTTACCTCCTGATAATGCGTTTCTAAGGCCTCTAACTCTTCTGCATGTAAACGAGGCTTTGTAATTTCTCGATTATCGTTCATAAAATACTCCTCAATATATGTAAGAAGTAGATTTAACAATTCTATTTGCATCACATTAATAGGGAGTTTCATAATTTTCCATTGTGCCCATTGTGAAAGTTTATATCGTTTAATTTGTCCGAGAACAAACAAATAGCCCTCAATATCCATCTGCTTATAATGTTCTAAATTTCGGTAATGTTCCTCCCAAATCATTAACTTTTCAATCAGCGGAATCCCCTGTATCTCAAGCATCGATTCATGAGGACCAATCACAGCTTGATGAATGATTTCATCCTCGCCGTTTAATTTTTCTTCCACAAACGAAAGATTTTCGTCCGTAGCAGCGACATAGCCAATATCATAAATTCCTTTTCGTCCTGCACGCCCCGCAATTTGTTTGACCTCCTGAGATGTTAACTCACGAATTCTTTCACCATCAAACTTCTTCACATTCACAAAAACAATTCGTCGAATCGGTAAATTAACCCCCATACCAATGGCATCCGTTGAAATTAACAACTCACTTTCTCCCTCAATAAACGACTTATATTGAACACGTCGCACTTCCGGAGGCAAATCTCCATAAATAATACTCGTCTTATACCCACGATCTTGATAATATCTAGACAATTCAAGCACTTTTTTCTTTGAAAAGGCAATGAGTGCATCCCCCTTTTGAGGTTTATTAAGTTGATAAGGGGTCAACTCAAATTGGAGCGGAACATTCCGTGTATATTCGAAACATTCATATTCATCCCCGCATTCGGTAATCATCTGAATAAGCAAGGACTTGGCATTAAGAGACCCACAGATATGAATCTCCTGGCTTAAAAGTCCTAAAATTGCACGCGTCCATGAAGAACCACGAACACTATCTTGAATTAACTGAACCTCATCAACAACTGCCACTTCATATTCGCATTCTAAATCCAATTTTTCAATCGTACAACTAATATGCGTTGCTCCCTCAACCAAGACTTCTTCTTCCCCTGTTAACAAATGGCAAGGAACTCCATCTTGATTCATCTTTTCATAATTTTCAAGAGCTAATAATCGTAGCGGGGCTAAATAAATTCCATTTTTCCCTTGCTCTAACTTTTTTATCGCCCGATATGTTTTTCCTGTATTTGTTTCTCCTAAATGCAGATAAAATTTTCGTTTCATCTGGCGTGCTCTTGGATACTCATCCTTCGGGTGACTTGGAAGTTGTGCATGATGAGGAGCATGCATCAAATCAGGTAAATAATGACTAAGTAAAATTGATAAAATTCCTACCTGAATATATTCTTCCTCAAAACCTTCGATTATCTCCTCTAATTGGTATTCTGTCTCATTTTCTTCATTATATAACGTCAAAATCTGTTTAGATGTTTCTTTAAGCAGCCATAAATAATCTTCATACAGACTTCGTTCATTCATCTCCTCTAGTTGGTCAGATAAATAAACAAGGATTTTCATCTTTTTCCGAAGAATTGTTTCCTTATTTAATAATCCACCCATGGATTTTGCCTTATCATTCGCTTTTAATTGATTAAGGTGCGCCTTAAGCTTCTTGATTTCTTTATCCATTCCTTGTATTTTCTTCATAAGACACCTCTTTCACCCTATGTCATCAGATCGATTGTGGTTTAAGGTTTCCATTATATAATATGTTGAATAGCTTTATAATATCAGTTCTTTAGCGGAAAAAATGCAGATAAACCTTCGGGAATTAGGCCTCTTTTTCAAAACAGATGACTAACTTTTTATGTATTTTACACGCGTCTATGGTATCATTAATTGAATCTACTAACGAAAGGTCGGTCATTTATGAATTTTAAATCATTAGGAATGAGTGAACCCCTCGTTCAAATTCTAAAAAAATCAGGAATTAAAACACCTACGGCTATTCAACAAGAATGTATTCCATTAATTATAGCTGATAAAGATGTGATTGCCCAAGCCCAAACAGGAACTGGAAAAACTTTATCTTTCCTACTCCCTCTATTTGAAAGAATTTCGCCAGAATCGACGAAAACGCAGGCTTTAATTATTACACCCACCCGTGAATTAGCCTTACAAATTACCGAACAAGCCGAACAATTGGCGAAAGGAAAAAAACTAAATGTTCTGGCAGCATACGGGGGGCGAAACATTGGCTCACAACTGAATAAACTGAAAAAAAATATCCATTTAATTATCGCAACCCCTGGGCGCCTACTCGATCACTTAGAACGCCAAACCATTGATTTAAATCATATTAAAACAGTCGTCATTGATGAAGCGGATCAGATGCTACTCATGGGGTTTAAAAACGAAGTGGATCAAATTTTAAGAGCAACTCCCCGAAACCGTCAAACCCTTTGTTTCTCAGCTACCATGGCACCTAATGTTAAAAAATTAGCTTACTACTATACTTATTCCCCTGTTGTTGTGAGTATCGAACCCAAAAAAGTGACACTTGATGCCATTACACAAGAGGTCGTTGAAACAACCGATCGACAAAAATTTGATATGTTATGTCTGGCTCTTGAAGAGGACCGTCCCTTTTTAGCCATCATCTTTGCTCGAACAAAACGACGAGCGAATGAATTATTCGCGAAAATGAAAAAACACGGATTTAACGTCCAAGTGATTCATAGCGATATTGCTCAAAATAAGCGGGAACGTATTTTAAAATCGTTTCGTGAAGCGGATTTACAGTACTTAATTGCAACCGATGTGGCTTCACGCGGATTAGATATTAACGGGGTCACTCACATTTACAACTATGACGTTCCTGAAACTCCAGAAATCTATATTCATCGAATTGGAAGAACCGGTCGTGCTGGTGAAGATGGCTATACGTGTATGTTTGTCGCACCAAAAGATAATTTAGAATTTAATATGATTGAACGAAAGTTACGTCGTAACCTACCAAGACGAACGTTCAAATAACCCAAAAGGAGTCGCTCAAACGGACGACTCCTTTTCTTATTTTTTTTAAAAAAATCCTCACCACAAGTGGGCCTATGCATATGCTAATGGTGTAGCATTTCAAAATCAAAGTGGGAGGTTATTAAAATGTCTAATTTACCATCAGATCGAAATAATCAATCGATCGCTCCTTTAAATTTCTTTAATCTTTTTGACCACATTGAAAACATGGTCATGAATTCGTTCCAATCTGCACTCGCTCCAATGAATAATACAACATTCGAAGATAAAGGGAATGAATATGTCTTCACCTTAACACTTAAAAATTTAACTCGTGAAGATATTCAATTAAACGTCGAAAATCAGCAACTCATCTTAGTCGTTAAACAATCCGTCCAATCAACAGAAGATTCTTTTCAATCTTACCACAGTCAATCATTTAGCCAGGCTTTCAGTCTTTATGATGTCGATGTTGATCGCATTATGGCGACACTAAAAGACGACACCTTAACCATTACTTTACCTAAATTAGAGACCGTCCTTATGAACCATCGTGTCATTGATATTAAATAAAGATTCAGTCCTAGGTTGAAAAGACCCGTATTCTTTCTTGTATCAAAAAAGCTGATTCCCATGAGGGATCAGCTTTTTTTGTGCCTATTCCTTTATAAAATATGCCTGCAAATCATGCGCCACCTGATTTGGAACTTCAAAATGTATCTTAAATCCAATGACCTTTAACGTGACATAACGGCTATCTTCATAATAGATTAATTCACAAATATTAGACTTTTTAGAAGGTAGATTTTCTTGGCCAAATTTTATGGTCTCCTCTTGAATAAAAGAGAAGGTGCCAAGAGCGTTTAAATCATTCGGTAATGTGGCAGATTTCCACTGTTTTAAGTGTAATTTTTTAATAAAATTAACAATGTCATTTTCCTGTTGTAATCGCTCAACCACGGTTGACTGTTTCTCATCCCTCACGATGATTTCTTGTGTCTTCCAAACCTCTTCTTCGTTAATAGAGGCTTCAAGATTTTCATCTTGACACCCATAAAGGGGAATCGTTGCAAGACTGAGGGCAACTAATAAGCGTTTCATCCCCATCACTCCCTTCAGCATTTAAGCATAGACTCCCAGGGATAAATAACGTTCTCCGCTATCAGGGCAAATCACAACAATTCGCTTCCCTTTATTTTCCTCACGTTTCGCTAATTGACATGCTGCAAAAACGGCCGCCCCCGAAGAAATACCGACTAACAACCCTTCTAACTGGGCGAGTCGCCGCATCATCGTTAGTGCATCCTCATCCGATACAGTTACAACCTCATCAAGGATAGATTCATTTAATACAGCTGGAATAAATCCCGCACCAATTCCCTGAATTTGATGCACTCCTGCCTCTTTTCCAGATAAAACGGCAGATCCTAGCGGTTCAACCCCAACTACCTGAATGTCTTTGCGATACATCTTTAATACCTCACCGACACCGCTCACGGTTCCTCCGGTTCCAATTCCGGCAACAAAAATATCAACGTCTCCATCAACATCATCCCAGATTTCCACGGCAGTCGTCACCTTATGAATCAAAGGATTAGCTGGATTATCAAACTGACCTAACGTTAAACTTCCAGGCGTGGTCTCGCACAATTGTTGTGCCTTCTCAATCGCCCCCATCATCCCCTTGGCTCCATCAGTTAGCACGAGGTTTGCTCCTAAGGCCTTCAGTAAATTCCGTCGTTCAACACTCATCGTTTCTGGCATCACAAGTGTTAGGCGATAACCACAAACGGCTGCAACAAAAGCGAGTCCAATTCCTGTATTTCCGCTCGTTGGCTCAATAATGACAGAATCCTTCGTCAAGCGTCCTTCCGTTTCGGCCTCCTTAATCATGGCATATGCCACGCGATCTTTAATGCTTCCTAATGGATTAAAATATTCTAACTTTACCACAACATCCGCCAACAACGCCTCTTGCCTCGCCAATTCATTTAAGCGTAATAATGGCGTATTTCCGATGAGCTCCACTAATTGATTCGCAATATATCCCATCATCATTCCTCCCATCTCTTCGTGATATATCATCTAAAAATATGCGATCAACTTCATAAAAATGAGATAATCATTTGATTATCTCACGTCCTGTTGTTATTAAAGAGACTGTTTTTTCTCTAAAAAATCGTCTTTAATCATTTGCAGCGTAGCAGGTTCCGTTAACAAACGCACTGCAATCCGTGATAAGATCGTGGCTCCATCTAAAATGGCTTGGTCGGCGCGTTGACTATGCGCCGCTTCTCTAAATTCATCGGTATGAAGCGTGATTTGTTCTTCGCAAATCTGGATTGTTGGATGAATCGTTGGGACTACCTGACTCACATTTCCGGCATCTGTCGAACCAATACTCTTACAATTTTTTGTTTTGACAGCTAACCCTAAGCGGCGAGCTTCTTCAACAAAGAGCTCCTCAAAACGAGGAATGATTAACATCTGTTTCACACTATTTAAAGAATCGTCGTACGAGAACTTACACCCCGTCGCGAGTGCAGAACCTTCACCGATTTTAATCACTTTTTCCGTACACTTTTCACATAATTCAAAATAAGGGGCCCGAATATAAAAACTAGCTTTTGTGTGGGCTGGGATAATATTTGCGGCTTCCCCTCCATCTGTGATGACCCCATGGATGAGAACTCCTTTCGGTAACTGTTGTCGCATTGCGTTAATTCCATTATAAAATAAAATCATCGCATCTAAAGCATTGATTCCTTGCTCTGGAGCGGCTGCGGCATGAGAAGGACGGCCAAAAAATTCGAAATTAATTTTTCGGATCGCCAGCGTCGGTTGGGTAGGTGCTGTCGTATGGAAAGGATGAATCATCATACAAACATCTGCTTCATCAAATATTCCTTCCCGAACATAACTTTCCTTAGCATTTCCATGAGGTCCTCCTTCCTCAGCCGGTGTGCCATAAACGATTAAACGTCCTCCCAACTCATCAAGAACAGACGCAACTGCTAAGGCGGCTCCCAAACTCATTAAGGCAATCACATTATGTCCACAAGCATGCCCTATTTTTTTAAGCGCATCATACTCCATCAAAATCCCAATACAAGACCCCTTTTTTAGACTCTCCTTTCTTGCGATAAATCCCGTCGGATGCGTCGCAATATCCATTTTAACCTCAAATCCGGCTTCCTTTAAGGTATTCGTTAATAAAGTACTCGCAAATCGTTCTTCATTTCCGATTTCAGGTCGTTCATGGATTTGATGGCTCATCATCCAATATTTTTCCTTGTGACGTTGAACGTGGTCTGCCACCAGTGTTAAATAATTCTCGATTCGATTCATAATAAAAATCTCCTTCTTCGATCTTTTTATGATATTAATTTATGCTTTAGCGTATAGATATATAAGTCCAGATAAGTTTTTCACATCGGAAAAACTCTTAGCGAGATAATAGTTAGCCTCCTTGTATGTCTTCTATGACAACCGAGAAAATGATTCTTTTTATATGTAGCACCGGTAGTCACTAATTTTAAAAAGATTTAGAAATTCTTAAGAAAATTAAAAGATAAATATTAAGATTTATCGCGTATACTAACGATAGGTAGAAC
>DKYS01000104.1:24814-30412 GCA_002493395.1 Turicibacter sp. UBA7094
GTATACTAACGATAGGTAGAAAAATGATTCCTCTTTGTTTAGATTCATTATAGCTTTCCCATTTCCAAACTATTTCATTTATTAATTATTCTTACCAAATTAAAAAACCGTTCCCTTACGAAAAAGAACGAGATATGCTATAATACTTCATGAAGTTTGACGAAAAAGAGAGAAAAAAAACAATAAATATCTGGGTAAAACGCCCTCATTTTTACCATAATGAAAGAAAGTAATCATTTTTCAACGGATAGATAATTCTCTATAAAATCATTAAAAAAGAGGTGATGCAAAAATGAATAGTAAATTAAAACAGTTATTAAGTCTATTTTTTATGATCTGTTTAATTACGATAACTGGATATTTTATCTTTAAGGATCAGTCAATCGGTACCCTTTTAGAAACGATTGAAAGCGTCAACCCTCTTTACTTAATCTTAGGTCTTGGTATGATGTTTACGTTCGTTGGTTGTGAGGCCTTTAATACTTTTTCTATCCTGCGCGCACTCGGACAAAAAGTTTCTTACCCTAAATGTCTTGGCTTTGCATTCGTTGGATTTTATTTTAGCTCGATTACTCCATCGGCTTCGGGAGGTCAACCTGCCCAAATGTTTTATATGAGTAAGGCGAATATTCACTTATCTTATTCCTCGCTTAACCTGCTCATTATTACAGCGGTATATCAAGTTGTCATGATGGTGTACGCTTTTATTGTCTTTTTATTTAATCAACAATTTATTATTGAAAATTTATATGGCATCAAATATTTTTTAATGTTTAGCATTTGTATGAATACCTTACTAACTGCTGGAATTTTATTGGCGATGTTCTCCAAAACTTTCATTTATAAATTAATTAATGGCATCACTTTAGGACTTAAAAAATTACGTCTCATTAAAAATGTCGACGATAAACGAGAAAAATTAGAGGCGATGGTTAAAGAGTATACAAAAGGCGCTGATTACATTCGAACTCACCCTCTCTTATTACTTCGTATCGTCTTAACGACAACCGTACAATTAACGGCTAGCTATTTAATTCCTTACTTTGTTTATAAAGCTTTTCATTTAGAAGGATTTAGCCTATTCCAAATTATTTCAATTCAATCGCTCGTTTCATTAGCCGTTTCTTCTATTCCATTACCAGGATCAGTTGGGGCTTCAGAAAATGCGTTTATGCGTGCGTTCAAACTTCTTTTCACGACGCATCTCATTTTACCTGCCATGCTTTTATGCCGTGGAATTAGTTTCTATTCCTTTTTAATTATTAGTGGAATCATCTCAATGATTGTCCACTTTATCTTTACTAAAAATAAAAACAATCCCAGGATGCAAAACCCCGATAAACAATCAACTCCCTGGCAATTAAAAAAGACGTATTAAGGCAACATGCCAATACGTCTTTTTTGTTATGCTTGTGCCGAAATTGCCTCTTTTAAATTTAAGAAAAAGAGAATCATCCCAACACCAAGTAAAATATGACCAATCCCCGCTATTCCTGAAACAGAGGCATCTACTGCTTTTGACAAATCGCCACCTTGAACTTGTAACCATCCCCGAACTGCCATCATTACCGCACTCCACACTAAACCGATGTTATAAGTCAGTAAAAATCCTTTAAAAAACTTCCTTTGACTGAGGTGAAAAATAGCCTCTAAAGCTAACACGACTAAGAAAACTACCATCCCTAAAACTAATAAATGCGTATGCAATAACGATAAATTTGTTGCTTCAGTATACCCAATCCCCTTCGTATACTCGCGATAAAATACACCTGATAATAGCGCAATAACCATATAGGCAAATGAAAGATTCCATAATTTTTTCATTACCATTGTATTCACTCCTTCAATCATTTTCTCCCTATTTTAACCATTCTTCTTAAAAAAGTCAATTCATTCGCTCTAAGCTAAAAAACATTGGGATTGCTACACTCCCAATGTTTTTTAGTGATTAATTTATTCTTACTCTTCGTAATGAAGCACTTCAAATCGTTCAATCTTAACCTGTTCATCAAACAAAATATTGGCTTGTTGGCAAGCGAGTAACACCTGGTCTTTACTCGTTTTAACACGATTATCCCCTGGAAAAACAATTCCCTCTTGGTCCCCCTGACTCACCCTAATTCCATAACAACCCGGATTAAGATCTCCCATTGAGACATTTACTGGATTTAAAATGAGATCAACGCTAATTTTAAGTTGACCAAGCTCCTCTTTTATCAATGGAGTATCTAACATTCGGATAAGCGCGAGCATGTGATCCATAATTTCAGTAGCTACACAATCAGTATGCGGATGCACAGAACCGCATCGCCCTAGGCAATTATCTTCCTTATAGAGTGAAACAAAAACGCCGTGGCGATGAATAATCATAATCTCAGGAATGGCCGTCTTCTCAAGCAGTGTCTTCGTCTCATTTACCGCGTCTTCTAGACACTTTCTCGCTAATGAAACATATGGATTGCTCTCAATTAATAGATTAGAATAAATACGTTCATCGGATTTTCCAATATATTTAAACACCTTGGCCCCCAGGCCAAGAGATTTGAAAGAAACAACGCCATAACCAACACCAAATGGATTTTGGTAAGCATAAATTTCTCCCGTTATTTTCTTTCCATCTAACGTTCCTAGTAAAACTTTCATTAATGCCATGACTTCCTGGTATTGTAAAAATTCCTCTCCTTCTTTTAACTCAAAAAGACGAAGGGGGTGAGACGAGGTGAGAATCTGTAAAAATTGATGGTCTAACGCTTCCGTCATCGTCGCCTGAAGATGGGGCATTCGATGGGATAAGTTAGCACTTGCAATGATAGCCGTTTTGTGAGGGAAACAACTCGCAACCTGTTCAAGGCACATTCCAAAATGATACAATGTTTTATCATCAAGTACCGGGCAAGCAATAGGAACAAGTCGATACGCTTTGTTATATTGGTCGATAAATGACAGAGGAACTAAGACTTTTTCATCTAACTGATATCCTTCTGCCGTTTTCAATAAGAAAGGTAATCCCGCCTCGAGGATCACCTCTTGAAGCTTTTTAAGAAATGCTTCGTCTAGTGGTCCGCTAATTTCAAATGAATCTGATGTAAATCTTTTAAAATCTCCCTTAAATAGCTTTCCTCCCAAAAGACAAAAACACGAACAGTCTTTAGGAGCTGGCATCAGAATAATAATCGTTTGGATAGAGGAATTTGCTAGTTCCTCGGCGATTTTATGACAGGCCAGACTGACTTGATAAAGTTTTAAGTCCTCCCCTTTCCCGATTTGGGGCATTAACATGAGAGGATGGGGCATTAAATAATATCCGTCCAAAAGTTCACCTCATTTCGTTTATCCATAACTTTTAGAATACATTATCCTTAATAGTTTACACGCTTTTTCACGGGATATCCAAAAAACAACAATGATCATCACGATTGTTGCCCCTTTAGAGTTCCATAAAAAAAGAGTTCTCTATTCTAATAACTAGATAGAGACACTCCAACTGTTCCTTCAAACTTGTCATTCATTTAAAGTAATTTCCCACATTTTATACAGGTAGTTGCGCTCGAACCGTTTTCCATTCCGCACTCAGGACAAATCGCTGAAACAGGTATTTCACGATCCTCGCTTAATTTATTCCCACAAGTCGGACAAAACGTCGAGGATAACGGCACCTCAGTTTGACAACGCCGGCACTTTTTAATCCCTTTAATTTCATCAACCATCACCTGATGACGATCAATTGTTTGCAAGCATCCCCCAATCGCTTGACAAATATCAAGATAGACAGGATCAGGATTTTCTGTATTCATTTGATAATATAATTGTCCAAGTTTTAAATACAGCTTATTTAGTTTCTTTTCCTCATCCGCTATTTGTGAATTCAATCTTGATATTTCTGCTAAATCTTTTGTCTTCTTCATTGCATCCTGTCCTGTTTGAGAAAATTTCTTTCCAAGTCCCTCAAAAAATGCATTCATTTCTTCTCCTCCTAGCCCATAAAGTTGATCATGTCATCTCATTATATTCACACGATATGAATTTTAAAACCGATTCGTCATAAAAGCCAATTAAAAATTAAATAAACGAATACACTCCATCGAATAGAACAAACGGGCATTATTGCCTATTTTCTCTATTGAGACGCCCCCCTATTTACAAAATGAAAGCCTTTAATAAAAAAAATGAATTCCGTAAAAACAGAACTCATCTTTTTAAGCGTTATTCCTTTACTTCATTAATAATGAAATTTTTTCTTAAGTTCATGAACCATCTGACGATCGGCAAAAAAGAAAAGGCCAACACACGTCAAAATCGTATAGTAACTTCCAAACACGGCAAATTGATGTAAGACGATAAATCGAAAATAAATTAAGATAAGAAGTAAAATCCCTATTAATCCAAAGATCAATTGATAAATAACAAGATCGGTAAATTGCTTGGAGTCAAGTGCAATAGTTACTGTAATCACCATCGTTCCAACAGCCAATGTTAAAGGCAGAATAAGTTCTAATGCCCATCCTTGATAACCAAAGAAAAGGTCAATCATGAGCGCAATACTAGATATCCCAACGACTTGCATCAACAAATTAGGTCCAATATTCCGTCTCACCCGAACTCCTAAAATAGCACTCGTTGTTAAATAAATGGTAATCACCGAGATAATAGCGACTAAACTCCAATCTACATGATGAAAAACACCGCTCATTAAAGAAAAAAAGATAATCACAATCGCAAAGAAAATTAATAATTTCCGCAAAGAATAACGACGCCGTTTGGCAAAACATTCGGGATAATCCCTATGCTCATCTGCATTAAGCACCTCAAGCGATTGCCCACAAAGTGGACAAAACTGAAGTTGATTTTGAATTTTCATCTGACATTTAGAACAATATTTCATGATTAAACTCCTCGTTACATGAGATGGTAGGCTCAATTCCATATTTTCTTAAAAATCTGAAAAAGTAGCGTTGAACATCGACTTCTTCTAAAGACGAGGTAAACGTAATGGTAAACTGATCTTGATAGGAAACGACCCCACATCGGATCGTTTGATGAGGTGTAAGTGGGATTAAAACCCGAACTTCCTCAATATACGGGGTCAACTCATCTAAAAACTCTACTTTTCCTAAATTAGAAACCGTCGTTGTCACACCTTTATCTGCCTCACGATAAATGTGACGCATCACCATATTTTTAATCACTAACGGAACAAAGCGAATCATCATATTTTTTTGTGCACTGACATTATCTTTAATTTTACGCCTAATGACGTCTAATTGTTTTCCGTTCTTTAATTGTTGATCAACCTGTTGCAGTAACGACTCAAACGTTAAGTCGTGCGTCGGTTGAATCACGACATCGACATTAAAGAAAAAATTCCGTAACGTCTGCGAGTTAAAATGACGTCTTAAATCAAAGGGAACCGTTACAATCATCGGACGGTTCGTTTGATTAAAGCGATAATTTTGCTCATAAATTGAATAAATTAAGACCGCACAAAGAAAGGAGGACACGCTCACATGATGCCCTTTTGCAGCCGCAATCACCTGCTTCGTCGACATCGTGCCATGGATGACCTTTAACTCTTGAGGGCGCTTTTTAATTCCTTTAATT
>DKYS01000110.1:0-614 GCA_002493395.1 Turicibacter sp. UBA7094
TTTTTTTGTTTTCTTTTCCATCGCTCTTTTAGCGACTCATTTATAATACCATTCTAGTTTCTAATTGTCAAATACCTTTTTATCTTTTTTTTGAAAATTCTCTAAAAAGTATCTCTTTTGTAAATCATTTTAAAGATTACTTATTTTTAATCCGCCAATTATTGTTACCGCAACTATGCCTTTGATTGAAACGACACTAATACAACCTGGCAACCTTCCTTAAATCAATCACACTCCCATTATAATCGAATATTTACATGCTGAGCCTCTCTCGTCGATTCTCATCGTTATATCTAACCTATTAAACAAACTATCTTTCTAGAAGCTAGTCTTAACGAATCTATGAGGGGCATTCTCTTTGGGATAAATGTTCTTCCTTCAACTGTTAATCCCGTCATTTACCCTTCTTATAAAACATACTCCTTTGGCCTCATTTGCCTTCTCTAGTCCTTTATTTGGATCGATTCAAATCAGGTAAGACGATTGTACGTTTCGTCGTTAGGGTGATAAACCTATAACTTTAGGTTCTATGCTTTTAGAGATGCGAGACTATCCACACCTCTTTTAAAAATTATAAAATTCGGGATAATAAAAAAACCACCAGTGTGAACTGG
>DKYS01000110.1:793-14884 GCA_002493395.1 Turicibacter sp. UBA7094
GGGAAACCTTTTCTATTTTAGACATAAGGAGGTTCTTTTTTTCAAATACCTCGCTAAAAGCTTTAAGGAACCACCTGCATAGCAGGTGGTTTTCGTTTATATAAAAAAAGAGCCACAAATGTGGCTCCAAGTAATAAAAATTAACGTTTTGAGAACTGTGGTGCACGACGAGCAGCTTTAAGTCCGTATTTTTTACGTTCTTTAGCACGTGAATCACGAGTTAATAAACCGATTGGTTTTAAAGTTCCACGGTATTCAGCATCAACTTGTAATAATGCACGTGAAATTCCTAAACGGATAGCTCCAGCTTGTCCTGTTAAACCTCCACCGTTAACATTTACTAATACATCATATTGATTAGTTGTTTCAGTTAATGTTAATGGTTGCATGATATCTAAACGTGTTGCTGCAGAAGGAATATAATCTTCAAATTCGCGACCATTGATAATTACTTTTCCAGTTCCAGGTACTAAACGTACACGTGCAACTGAACTTTTACGACGACCAGTTCCTAAGTATTGTACTGTCATATAGTGTTACCTCCCTCTTAATTATCCACGAAGTTCGTAAACTTCAGGTTTTTGTGCTGCATGTGGATGCTCAGATCCAGCATAAACAAATAATTTTTTACCCATTGCACGTCCTAAACGTCCTTTTGGTAACATACCTTTTACAGATAATTCTAACATACGCTCAGGTGTTTTTTCACGCATTTCTTTAGCTGTGCGTACTGTTAATCCACCTTGGTATCCTGAATGACGGTAGTATAATTTGTTTTCTAATTTATTTCCTGTTAAAGTGATTTTATCAGCATTGATAATGATCACATAATCTCCACAGTCTACGTGTGGTGTAAATGTTGGTTTATGTTTTCCACGTAAAAGTGTTGCAACTTCTGTAGATAAACGTCCTAAAGTTTTATCTGCAGCGTCAACAACATACCATTTACGATCTACTTCATGAGATTTTTGCATAAATGTTGTACGCATTGTCCTGCCTCCTACTTCTTTCGCTATAATTATTTTTCATATTGAAAATTCGCTGGGGCTCGAATTTTCTTGTGAAAATAAAGAAAATGTACCGTTAGCTATTTTACCCCATAGGCCTAATTTTTTCAAGTAGTTTTAAAAATAATTATTCTTTTTTACGAGATTTTTATAAAATTTCACTCCTGTCGAAAAAAAACAATTATCTAACTACCTTCACTCCCTTAATTCACCTACTGATTATACCATCATAATCCCAAGATATGAATAATCAAATTTTGGTTCTAAAAAAAAGAGGTTTTCACCCCTTACTAAATTAATACAATTTTTGTCAAAACGTATACCAAGATAAATCCAGGGATTCCAAGCGTTCCCGTTATAAACGATGTAATGTAATTGAGAGGAACAGATACACTAAAGTAAACTCCGACAATGTTAAATAGATATAGTGCAAATACCCCAATAATAAATCGTTTGATTAACCAGCCTATAATTTTCATACGTTTGTTATAAAGCCTTTTGACCTTATAACATGTCACCTCCCTTCATATTAACCATCTTATGCTTATTTAAAATATGATATAACCCTTCTATCTTTTTTTCTCTCAGGTAAATTATCTAATCTAAAAAATCACTTAATACAGACTATACTTCTTTAAAGCGCATAAAAAAACGCCTTTAAAGAAAATTTAAAGGCGCTTTTTCTAAAATAATTCTCTTCGTCCTTCTAAAGCACGAATGAGTGTTACTTCATCTGCATATTCAATTGATCGACCCATTTCGAGACCACGTGCAATACGAGTAACTTTTACATCAGTATTTTTCAATAATTTGGCGATGTACTGTGATGTTGCGTCACCTTCTAACGTGGCACTTAAGGCTAATATTAACTCTTTGACACTCTCATCTTTTAAACGTTCTATTAACGCAGGAATCCCAATATCTTCTGGCCCCATCCCATCTAATGGCGATAATACTCCATTTAAAACATGGTACAGCCCTTTAAAACCGCGCATTCTTTCAATTGCAATAACATCTTTTGGATCTTGCACAACTGCGATAACCGATCGATCACGATGAGCATCAGAACATATAGCACATGGATCTGTATCCGTAATGTGACCGCAAACAGAACATTTAAATAATTGACGCTTACTATCAATAAGAGCTTTAGCAAACGTCGTTGCGTCATCCTCTTTCATTGTACTAATCACGTGAAAGGCGAGCCTTTCTGCCGTTTTATTTCCGATACCTGGTAATTTACTAAAACTTTCAATTAACTTTGTAATAGGTTGTGGATATTGCATGATTTCTCCTTAGAATAATCCTGGAATATTCATTCCTTTTGTAAATTGTCCCATTGTTGATTCTGTCTTTTCATCGACTTGACGTAATGCATCATTTAAGGCTAATAAAATAACGTCCTCTAACATTTCCACATCTTCAGGATCAACAACAGATGGATTAATATTAATTTTATTAATTTGTTTTGTTCCCGTTGCCTCAACGGTTACCATTCCACCCGCTGCACTTCCTGTAAAAACTGATTGCTCAATTTCTTGTTGAGCTTTCATCATATCACGTTGCATTTTTTGAATTTTTTTCATCATCATTGGGTTCATACTCTTCACTTCTCCTATTCATCAATTATATTAACTAAATCAGCTCCAAACATCTGAATCATGTTATCTACTAAGCCGTCATTTTTAGTTTGTTCTTCATGATTATAATTTATCACATTTTTAAGGTCCTGACTATATTGTTTTAACCTTGGTGTTACACCAGTTCTTTTCTGTTCAATATAACTTTGACGTTGCTCTAACCAGAAGGCTTCTGGCATGACACTAAATGAATAAGGTTTTCCAAAAAGATAGGCCACAATTTGCTCCGCTACCTTTTTATTATCTTCTCGTAGCAATCTCTTACACCCTGGCTCATGTTTATACGTTAAAATAAACCCTTCCTCAGAGGCGGCAACCACATGACCATCCTTTAAAAGTGCAATAACATCCCTATGTTCAGGCATAAGTAGTGGATTAAGTTGGACCCACTTTTGCAATACATGATCTCTTGCCTCTTTCGTTGCCTTAGATAAAACTTGTTCAATCGTCAACATCGTTAATGGCACATGCTCAGGTAAAATAATCGGATCTGGTTCTTTCGGAAGATGGATTTCAATGGGCTGTGATTGATTAAACAGATCCATCTTAAATTGGGATTCATTTTTATTAATACGCAGCTCCTTGTGTCTGCCACCCTCGCTGGACCCCATATTTTTAACCATTTCTTTTAAAGCAGTAATCTCAGTTTTTAATGCTTCAATTTGAACCTGATACTCATTAGGGGTAGGTGTGCAAGATTTAGGTTCTTCCTCCACTAGTCCTAATAATCCGATTTCAAGAATTAATTCAGGATGATTGGAATATTTCAATTCCGATTGAATTTTATTTAATTTAAATAAATAGTCTACGATATATTGTGGGTTGCTATTCGTTGCTAATTGTGTAAACATCTCGTTATTAACTAAGAGATCTGAAACATTCTTTTGTGACTTTTGATAGACAAGGATATCACGATAAACCATAATAATACCGTCAATAATACGTCCTGCTTCTTTTCCACTTTCAATCATGTCCTTAATTAGATCGATCACACGTGAAAAATCATGTTCATGAATCGCATGAATTGTCTCTAGTAATTGTTGATTAGAAATAGTTCCACTAAGCGCGTGAACATCCTCTAATAGAATCTTTGTATCCGAATAAGAGATAACTTGATCTAATAAACTGAGGGCGTCGCGCATCCCCCCCTCAGATAATTGTGCAATTAATTTAACAGCATCATCTTCATAATCTAATCCTTGCTGTTTAATAATTTCAATGAGATGCTCAGTAATTTCTTGAATGGAGATTTGTTTAAAGTCAAATCGTTGACAACGTGAAATAATCGTCGGTGGAATCTTATGGGGCTCCGTTGTTGCTAAAATAAAAATAACATGTTTAGGAGGCTCCTCTAACGTTTTAAGCAGGGCATTAAAGGCCCCTGTGGATAACATGTGGACTTCATCAATAATATATACTTTATATCGCCCTGTTGTCGGAGCATATTTCACCTTATCTCTAATTTCACGAATTTCATCAACCCCGTTATTACTCGCCGCATCAATCTCAAAAACATCTGCATTTGAGCCATTTGTAATGGTCTGACAGTTCGAACATTCATTACACGGTTCATCCGTGGGAAAGTTGATACAGTTTACCGCTTTAGCAATGACTTTAGCAATCGACGTCTTCCCTGTTCCTCGCGGTCCACAGAACAAATAGGCATGCGATAATCGGTTATGTTTTAAAGCATTTTGAATCGTTCTAACAATATGCTTCTGCCCCACAACGTCGCTAAACTTTTGTGGGCGATAAGCACGGTATAGGGCATGATATGACATAAAAAGACTCCTAACTCTCTAGTTTAAAAATATTTTTGATTATATCATACATTATTAACAATGTCTGAACAGTTGTTGCACTTTTCTTAAAATAAAGATGAGATTTATTGACTAACTCTCCATCATTTAAAATAGAAGCTAGCATTTTTTTATAAACGTTGTATATCCCCTCCTTTTAAAACATCGCCTAATCTTATACCATTTATCCAAATAAAAATAATCCAGATTTCTAACCACCCAAATAACATTCCGATAATTTCTGTCCACAATATAGGTTGGATGATATAATTCCTATTGAAAGATTACCTATTCTTAAAGAAAAAAATCGAGAGACCACATCTTTTTCTAAAAGCTTTACAATCATAAAATTTAAATTAAAACCCTTTTCGATGACAAAAGGTTGATAGAAAAATCAACATAAAAAGATACAGACTTGGGGGCCCTATAGATTTTTTATATTAGTTTAGGTAAATGGGAACTGATTTTTAGTTCAGAAAAAGGTGCTTGCATTTTTTTCGCTAAAAGCGTAATTTTTAAAAATGTGGATAGCATAGAACGAATAAATCGCTAAGAACGTTCCTCGATAGATGAACTATAATCGATGATTACATAGTTAAAGGCAGCCCGTTTTAATCGGACTGCCTTTTTAGTTAGACAATTTATTTAAGATGATAGCGATGCCCCTTAAGTGCATACAGCACTTCCTCTGCAATATTCGTAACATGGTCCCCCGCACGTTCAATGTATTTATTAATCAAAATTGCATAAGCTGTTCCGAAAATTTTTCCATCTACAACTTGAATGTGTGTAATTAATGAGGCCATCAAGTCATTATAAACCTCATCTACTTTCTTATCTAAATCTGCTGCCTCTTTAACCTTTGCCTTATTTTCTTCTTTTAAACCTTCGATGACTAATGTTAACATTTTAATCACCAACTCAATCATATAAACGAGTTTATCCACATTTTTTTCATAGTGCTCTAATGATTCTTTTTGTTTAATCAAAATAATATATTCAGCTAGATTTTTTGTATAGTCAGCGATTCTTTCATATTCCGTTGCCAGACGCATAATCATTAGAATTTTCCTTAAATCGCTTGCCACAGGTTGTTGACGAATAATCACAATAGTTGCTTCTTCAACAATTTCCTCTGATAAATCATCAATCTTTTGATCCTGTTTAAGAATAGTTAACGCAATTTCTAAATCTAAGGTCCTTAAGGCTAATAATATTTGTTCATAAGATTGAATCGTTAACCGTGATAGTTGCTCAACTTCTGTTAATAATAGCTCATAATCCGTCTCAAGTCTTGTCTTTTTCATTCCAAACTCCCCCTATTATCCAAAACGTCCCGTAATGTAATCCTCTGTTCGTTTATCCTGTGGATTAGTGAAAACTTTATTCGTATCGTCAAATTCAATAAGTTCTCCCATAAGGAAAAATGCTGTCTTATCCGAAATGCGTGCCGCCTGTTGCATCGAGTGGGTCACAATAACAATAGTATACTTCTTCTTGAGTTGCTCCATTAACTCTTCAACCTTTTTCGTCGCAATCGGGTCAAGTGCCGATGTTGGTTCATCCATTAAAATGACTTCTGGCTCCATCGCAATTGCTCGGGCGATACATAAACGTTGTTGTTGTCCACCTGACAACCCCATTGCTGATTTATTCAACCTATCTTTAACCTCGTCCCACAAAGCGGCTCCACGAAGAGAATCCTCGACGATTTGATTAAGTCGTTGTTTATCCTTAACCCCCTGACATCGTGGCCCATAGGCGATATTGTCATAAATACTCATCGGAAAAGGATTTGGTTTTTGAAAAACCATCCCAACACGCGTTCTTAATTTCATTACATCAATATCTGAATAAATATTTTCTCCATCTAACTGAATATTACCTGTAATTTTTGCTGTATCGACGAGGTCATTCATTCGATTTAACGTTCGTAAAAAAGTCGATTTCCCACAACCTGACGGACCAATAAGAGCCGTTACTTGGTTTGATGGAATTTCGATATTAATTTGGTGTAAGGCTTGAAAGTTGCCGTAAAATAAATTTAAATCAGACACACTGAATTTAGGTTTCATCTTTCTCCACACTCCTAGTTATTAGCTTTACTAAATTTCTTCGCAATCAATCGCGAGAACAGATTAAGGGTAAACACAACAATAAGAATAATAATTCCAATAGCCGCTGCCATTTCTACATTCCCAGACTCTTTAACCTCAATATAAGCACGAACAGTTAATGAAGTCCCTGTTTCCAATAATGAAAAGTTTCCACTTTCAGGATTAACCGGTAATTTTGCGAATGTTCCAATCGTAAACAACAGAGCTGCAGATTCCCCAATAATTCGACCAATAGATAAAATAACTCCTACTAAAATTCCTGGAATAGCACTCGGTAAAACGACCTTAGATAAGGTTTGAATTTTATTTGCCCCAAGGCCATAAGAAGCTTCTCGATAACTCATCGGAACAACTTTTAAAGCCTCTTCCGTTGTTCGCATCATCGTTGGAAGTAATAAAATAGTAAGTGTTAATCCCCCCGCTAAAATAGACATACCTAGGTTAAGCGTATTTACAAACATGAGCATCCCAAACAATCCATAAACAACGGATGGAATTCCTGCTAAAATTTCAGTCGCAAAGCGGATGACATTGACTAATTTCCCCGGCTTTGCATATTCAACCAAATAAATTGCCGCCAATATTCCAATCGGTGCCGAGAAAAGTAAGGCAACTAACACTAAAAGTAAGGTTGAAACAATCATTGGGAAAATCCCACCACCAACAGACATTACTTTCATCACTAATGTATTATTTTCATTCAGAGCTTTAACAATTTCCTCTTGATCTGTTTTCTTATCTAATTTTAGACTTTTTCCTGAAACTTTAATTTGTTGGACGCAATCTCCTTTACTAATTTTCACCTTTTCATCAGCATTGTTTGTCGCCTCTTTCAAAGGGGATTCTTTATCCATCCACACAATTTCATAATGATCTTCCTTGAGTTCAAGTGCCACTCCTAAATTTTCCGAAAATAAGGCACTTTCTGATAATGAAGCCGGAGCTTGATAAGCTTGATCACTTTCAAGGGTCACATACTGAGTCTTCGATTCATAATCATTAAATAAGAAATCTAACGAAATCTTAGACCATCCCTTCGAAAAAATAAAACCAACAACTAAGACTAAAATTCCAACAGAAAAGGCAGCTGAGAGCCAAATCAACATGTTACATAACTGATCCTTTACTTTTCTAGACACTAGCGGTCACCTCCCCTTTTTTGAATCTGTGCTAGGACTAAATTAATAATCATAATAAAGATAAATAGTACGACGGCTGTTGAAAATAACATTTGTTCGTGAAGTTTAGCCGCATATCCTTGCTCTAAGGCGATATTCGTTGTTAATAGACGGACACGACTAAAAATGGTTGTAGCAATTCCTGATTCTGGATTTCCTGCTACTAAAATAACAGCCATTGTTTCTCCAATCGCACGCCCTACCCCTAAAATAATTCCTGTTAAAATTCCTGATCGAGCAGCGGGCAAAGTGACCTTAAAAATAGTTTGTATTTTCGATGCTCCAAGCGCTAAAGATCCTTCTTTATAACTTTTAGGAACAGCACGAATAGCCGTCTCAACAACTGCAACAATAGTTGGCAAAATCATGATTGTTAAAACGATAATAACTGCCAGTAATGAATCTCCTGTCGGGTATGGTGAAAATTGTTTAACAAGTGGCGTAATGACCGCAAAACCAAATACCCCATACAATACTGACGGAATAGCTGCCAATAACTCAATCGCTGGACGAACAATCCCCGCAAGCCATTTAGGTGCTATCTCTGCAATAAAAACAGCTGTGAATAAAGCGATAGGTACCCCAACTAAAATGGCACCAAACGTCGCGAAGATAGAGTTGACAATCATATATCCGACACCATATTCACCACTTTGCGGTGTCCATTTCAGACCTGTTATAAAATCAATAAACGAATAAGTTCCATATTCATTCCCACTGAAGAACGGAGCTAGACCTTTTCCAAAAATAAAAATAATAATCAATGCGACGCTCAACACAGCAATAAGTGCCGCTAGTAAAAATACCCCATGAAAAAATTTTTCGAGGACCACTCTCCTCTTATTTAAACTCATATCCTTTTTCACGCTTCAACGCCTCCACCCAGTTAAATTAAAATTTACCTTTCTCTACACGGTCATTGTAACATCGTCCTATTCGTTTTCCTTTTTTATTAACATAAAGTTAACGCTTGTTAACAATTCCTTAACATTTCTTCCCCCGCTAATCCGTCTCATTTTCATCACTATAAAAAAAGGAATTACCTGATTTGTGGTAATTCCTTTATCCTATTTACTTAGCTAAAGCTGACCATTCTGTAATATTCCCTGTATAAACCTCTTTAATTTGTTCCGTTGAGATGTCCTCTACTTCATTAGTTGGATTGACAACAAGTGCGATTCCATCCATACATAATGTCATTGTTTGAAGTCCAGACTCTAACTCTGAATCTTTAATTTCTCGTGAGGCAAACCCTAATTTATATGTTCCATCAATAGCATTTTTGACACCTGCACTTGAACCCGTCGCATTGTATTCATAAGTCACCTTTGGAAATAAAGCACAAAATTCATCTGCTAAAGCTTTAACAACTGATTCGGTTGAAGTTGATCCTCCCATCATTAAATTCCCTGATAATTGATCATATTTTGTCATATCGAAAGCCTCAGCTTTTGAATTATCCACAATCGTCCCATTCTCATCTAAGATATCTAATCCGTCTTGAGAGGCAGCGAACTCAATAAATGCGCGTTCAACGTCTGTTAAATTTTCATCCATATAAACCATCTCAAATGGTCGAGCAACGGCATAATCTCCATTTAAAACATTCTCAGGTGTTGCTTCTACGCCATCTACTGTTAGCCCTTCAATGCTCCCTTCATTTTCATGTAAAGTGACAAACGAAACATATCCAATCGATTGTTCATTCTCTGCGACATAGGTTGCAACAACACCATTCCCATCTTTAATTGTTACATTCTCAGTTAATGGTGTCTGCCCCTCCCCATTAAAACCGATAATTTCTTCAAAAGCCTGACGTGTTCCTGATCCAGCTTCTCGACTAACAACATCAATTACCCCTTCTTTTAATGCTGGTGTTTCCGTCGATTCAGCTGTTTTTTGGTCTTCTTTTTTTTCTGTTTGCCCCTCACAAGCAACGACCGATAATGATACAGTTGCCACTGCAACTAAAGATAATAATTTTTTCAAATTCATCACGCCTCCATCTACATCTCTTCTGATAAATCTATTGTAATATAAATGTTCTAGTGAAATATTAATTTTCTGTTAAGAGTTCGTTAAAACTCTATGAATAAAAAAAAGTAACCTTCATAAAGGGACCTCTAACTGTTAAATCATCATTTAAGAGTTAGAAGCCCCTGAAGATTACTTTGAGAATTTAGGTAATTTAACAGTGAAGCAACTTCCTTTATCTAATTCACTCTGGACTTGTATCCTTCCTTGGTGTGCCTCAATAATGGACGCGACAATTGATAACCCAAGACCTGTCCCCCCTGTATGACGTGATCTCGCTTTATCCACCCTATAAAACCGTTCAAAAATATGTGGAATATCATCCGCTGGAATTCCAATGCCGTGATCAATAATACAAGTTTCTATAAACTGTTGTGTTTCTTTCAGTGTAACCTTAATGATGGTATCATTGGGTGAATAATGGATGGCATTCGTTAGTAGATTTAAAAAACAGTGCTGCAATTTCGTATAATCGCCCTCCACAAAGTATTGCTCACTTTCTTCAAATTGGATGGTTTGTTGTTTAAGATTAGAAATGGTTTGCACTTGATTGATGCAATCATTCAGCAACTGATTCATCTCTAGTTGCTGTGTCTGATGTTTAATTTGATCATGCTCATACCGGTTAATTAATAGAAGATCTTTTACAAGGCGTTCCATCCTTAAGTTCTCAGTCTGAATAATGGTTAGAAACTCCTCACAAACTGATTTATCATTCAATCCACCATTTAAAAGGATTTCACTACACCCCTTAATGGCACTAATGGGTGTTTTTAGCTCATGAGAAGCATTACTAAAAAACTCTTTTTGGAGGTTTTCATATTTTTTTAAATCGGAAATATCGTGAAATAAAACGACAACTCCATTAAATTCTCCTTGGTCATCAAAAATAGGATGAGCAACTGAACTGTAATATTTGTGGTTAATTTCAAGTTGTTTTTTTCTCGTCTTTTCACAAATGAGTGCGTCTTCTAATATTTTTCGAATAGGTTCGTTTTTTACGTCATAAAATGAAAGTTTTTTCAGCGCAGTCATATTCACCCACTCTTTAAAACGATTATTCGCATACTCCAGTTCACCATATATATTTAAAATAACAATGGGGTCCTGTATATTGTTCGTAATAATACTGAGAATCTGCATATTTCGTTGATTCCTAAATTCTTGTTGATGAATAAAACGCATTAATTGATTATACTGAACACCAACAATCTCTTCTTGTTCAATCACTAGGGGACGAATATTACTATAATCATTCTTTTCCTGAATCAATTGCGCCACTTCATCGTATCGTTTAAGTTGTTTTAAATAGACCATCGAGCGGCGATACTGGGAAATCATTAAAATTAATAAAAGCACTAAAAAGACAAATGTAATTTGCCCGTCATTAGACATCGCCAAATTGACAAAAACAAGGAAGGTACATAGTATATAAAAATAGAGTAATTCATGACGGCTATTAATCATTTTTTATCATCCTCTAACATATAACCAATTCCACGAATCGTTTTTATTTTAATTCCATACGGCTTCAACTTTTCACGGATTTTAAAAATATGAACATCTACAATTCGAGTATCCCCATCATACTCGTACCCCCATAATTGATCCAGTAATAGGTTTCGGGATAAGGCTTGTCCTTGATGGTGAATTAAGAATTCTAATAACTCATACTCCTTTAAGGTAAAATCAATAGCCTCTCCGTTAACAAGAACTTCAAAACGTCGTTGATCTAAGGTTAGTTGTTGATAACTTAAACATTCTTTCACTACTTTCGATTGTTGCATTTCCTTCCTTCGCATAATGGCCTTCACCTTAGAAACAACCTCGCGAGAAGAAAATGGCTTCGTCATATAATCATCTGCCCCTACATCAAGCCCCATGACCCGGTCAAATTCATCATCACGAGCAGATAGCATCACAATATAAACTGAATTTCCTTCTTTTCTTAATTCCTTACAGACAGAAAAACCATCCCGTTTAGGTAGCATGATATCTAATAAGATAACATCATAGGAATTCCGACGTGCTTTTTGTAACCCTTCTTCTCCATCCGAAGCCAAATCAACAGAAAAACCTGACTGCATTAAATCATATTGTAGAATCCGTTGAATAGAAAATTCATCCTCTACTACTAGTACCCTTTGTTTCATGCTTTAAACCTCCAAAAATTCAATTCTAATCATTATTCTACCACAGACTCCAGATGGTATTTGTTAAATTTTTGTTAATGCTAGGTCGTGTATATAAAACAAAAAAACTCCCCTTTGGTACCCTTACCCACATAAAACTAAATGCTTAAGGCTGCTACATTCCTGTCCTGACCTGGTTCACACCGTCCTATTGAATAAGGGTACCAAAAGAGAGTTTCAATTGATACACGTCTAGTATATCAATTCTTCTCTTCAGTGTCAATCCTTTTTTGTTTTTTTTTCTGTCTTAATTCTTTAAAAAATTGAGTCAATAGTTGTCCACATTCTTCTTCTAAGACACCCGAGATAACCTTACATTGATGGTTAAACTTAACCTCTTCTAATAAATTATAGATGGTTCCACAACATCCACCTTTAGGATCTTTCGCCCCATAAACAACTGTTGGAATTCTTGATTGCACAATAGCACCCGCACACATTGGGCAGGGTTCTAACGTGACATAAAGTGTACATTCTTCTAAACGCCACGATCCGACTGCTTTATTTGCTTGATGAATCGCTAACAATTCAGCATGCGCCGTAGATAGTTGATCTGTTTCCCGCAAATTATGAGCTCTCGCTATAATTTGTCCATCTTTGACAATAATCGCACCAATTGGAACCTCCCCAATTACTTGCGCTTTCCTCGCCTCTTCAATTGCCTGCTGCATAAACTCAAGATGCTCCATATAATCACCTATTAATTAGTTCTTTTTTAATTTATTCTATGATAAAATAAGGAGGTTATCAAGACTAAGTCATAAAGAAAGTCTGAGGTGAGGATGATGAGTAAAACTTTTATGTTAAATGTGGAGAACTTAAATTCAATTGAGGATGAGAAAAAAATTAAAGATTATTTTGAAACTAATTTAGAAGGTGTAGAGAAATTAGAAATAAATTTATCATTAA
Source organism: Turicibacter sp. UBA7094 (assembly GCA_002493395.1). GTDB lineage: Bacteria > Bacillota_I > Bacilli_A > MOL361 > Turicibacteraceae > Turicibacter. Next base: position 13,670 of record DKYS01000110.1, read on the forward strand.
AATTAATTTCTGTTCGTTACAACGAGGGAATCGGATCACCTAAATATATTTTAGACGCCTTTAATCGTTTAGGTTATACCGTCCGATAAAATATATTTTTAAAATCTCATCGTTCGATTTATGTTCTTGTTTCATGGGGGAAGCATCACAAAAATCGTCTGTACTTTAATTTAAGAAAAAAAGAGCAAGGAGAGCTATCAGTCGCCCTTGCTCTTTTTGTTTATCTTTTTTTAAACAATCGTTTCATCTGCTCAAATGTCTCATCACTAATTACGTGTTCAATCCGACAAGCATCCTTATCCGCTAAATCATCACTAATCTGAAGGGTCTGGATTAAAAAATCTTTAATTAAACAATGACGTTCATAAATTGCTTTCGCTCGATGATAACCCGTTTCAGTTAAGTGAATTTGACCATTTTTTTCAATTAAAATAAACCCTGCCTCTTTTAAAATTCTCATGGCTCGACTAATACTGGGTTTGGAAAAATTTAATTCATTAGCTACATCAATTGAGCGAACAAAGCCATTTTTTTGATTTAATAAGAAAATAGTTTCTAAATAATTTTCACCTGACTCTTGTAATTTCATACGCTCGCCCCCTAGTTAACAAAATCTAAATATCGTTATAATCTTAGCATAAGATCCCCCATTTCTTCAACTTTTATACTTCTTATCTGAGTATAGCTAGTGGAATATATCATTATTGCTCGACATATATTGAATTATCTCAGTTAGCACTTGCTAACCATTTCCTAATTATGCTAACATAAAAGATAAGATAATGGTGAGTATTGTCTAACTTTTGAAAATGAGAAGTCTGGATAATCAAATAAATTCTGTTTACACGTGAGTTAAAATCTTTACAAGCCTTTTGTTTCACTGTAAGAAAAGATTTCTTCTTAACGATTAGTCATGACTATTTAGACTAATCTAAGCATTTAATTCATATAGTACCAGACTAGTATTACCCAATCACTTTTTTATTTAGGAGGAAGAAAGATGAAAACTTTAAGGGATGTAAAAATAGGTGAAACTGCCGTTGTAATAAAGTTAAACGGTATGGGAGCCCTTCGCCGCCGAATTATGGATATGGGAATTACAAAGGGAACTTCCATTTATTTACGGAAGGTAGCCCCACTAGGAGATCCGATTGAGGTCACTGTCCGAGGGTATGAACTATCTTTACGCAAGGAAGACGCTGAAAATATTATCGT
>DKYS01000110.1:15225-18483 GCA_002493395.1 Turicibacter sp. UBA7094
GGTAATCCAAACTGTGGAAAAACAACGATATTTAATGCTTTGACTGGGAGCAACCAATATGTTGGAAACTGGCCCGGAGTTACGGTAGAAAAAAAGGAAGGAAGATTACGAGATAACAAAAAAATTAAAATTGTCGATTTACCCGGAATTTACTCGCTTTCTCCTTATACACCTGAGGAAATTATTACTCGAAATTTTTTATTGAATGAACATCCGGATGTTATTTTAAATATCATCGATGCGTCTAATATTGAGCGTAACCTTTACTTAACCACACAACTGATGGAATTGAACATTCCCGTTGTTATTTCTTTAAACATGATGGACCTGGTAAAAAAACAGGGGACTCAAATTAATATTTCAGAACTTATTCACACACTAGGGTGTCCTATTATTGAAACATCCGCTTTAAAACAAACAGGACTAACTGAGTTAATAGAGGCGATAGGAGTAACAAAGACACCCCCTAAAATGCCTCTTTTTGATACAGAATTGGAATCTTCTCTAAAACAAATTCAGAACGAATTAAGAAATATAACCGAAGAACCACTTCAACGGTTTTATAGTATCAAGTTATTTGAACGAGATGTTCATATGATGAAGCAGTTAGAATTATCCACAGATATTCATCAAAAAATTGAAACAATTATCTCAACACATGAATCTTCATTAGAGGATGACAGCGAAAGTATCTTAACGAATGCACGCTATGAGTTCATTGAAGGGATTGTCCAAAAATGCATTAAAAAAATGAAGGCGCCTCAGCTTACCATTTCCCATAAAGTTGATTCTATTTTAACTAATCGATGGCTTGCATTTCCTATATTTACTCTAATCATGTGGGGAATTTATTATATTTCAATCACTTCCATCGGTTCTATCGCCACAGATTGGATTAATGATGTTTTCTTTGGCGAGCTCGTTCAAGGAAATCTCTCTCACTTTTTAGAAAGTATCAATACTGCCGATTGGTTAATTGGGCTCATTGTCGATGGAATGGTTGGTGGGGTAGGTGCCGTTTTAGGCTTCGTCCCTCAAATTATGATTTTATTTTTCCTTATTTCGATTTTAGAGGACTGTGGATATATGGCTCGCGTTGCCTTTATTATGGATCGCCTTTTTAGAAAATTCGGGTTATCTGGAAAGTCATTCATTCCGATGTTAATTGGATCAGGATGTAGTGTTCCTGCTATTATGGCTAGCCGTACAATTGAAAATGAAAAAGATCGCCGGATGACGATTATCTTAACCCCATTCATTCCTTGTGGGGCTAAGTTACCTGTTTTCGCTCTTATCGCAGGTGCTTTTTTCCCGACTAAGTCTTGGATTGCCCCATCAATGTACTTTTTAGGTATTGCAATGGTCATTTTTTCAGGAATCCTTTTAAAACAAACTCCTTTATTCAAAGGTGATACAACGCCATTTCTTATGGAATTGCCACCGTATCACCTTCCAGCCTTAAAAAACGTTCTTTTACATATGTGGGATCGAGCAAAGGGATTTATCTATAAAGCGGGAACTGTTATTTTTGTTGCCTCAGGTGTCGTTTGGTTCTTGCAATCCTTTAACTGGTCATTTGAGATGGTTGATGCAAGCGATAGTATTTTAGCCTCTATCGGTCACGCGATTGCTCCTATTTTTGCCCCACTTGGATTTGGTAATTGGCAAGCTACAGTTGCAACAGTGACAGGATTTTTAGCAAAAGAGAATGTAGTTGCTACCTTCGGAATTTTATTTGGTCTTGGTGATGCGATGACAGAAGAGTCTGCTGAATTAATTAACAGTTTACCTGCTCTTTTCACCCCTTTAAGTGCCTACTCGTTTATGGCCTTTACACTCCTAGCCGCTCCATGCTTTGCTGCAATCGGTGCTATTAAACGAGAAATGATGTCTTGGAAATGGACATTAACTGCTATTTTATATCAGACTGGTTTAGCCTATGTTGTTTCATTCATTATTTATCAAGGTGGTACTTTCTTACTGGCACATCATATTTCTTTGGCAACATTAGTCATTACCTTAATCTTAATCGTTATTTTCATTTTAATCATCAAAAAACTAATTCGTAATCAGTCCTCAGGTGGATGTGGTTGTGGATGCAACGGTTGCCAAAAGGCATCAAATTGTCGTAAATAAGAAAAAAAGCCTTCTCAATATTTCGAGAAGGCTTTTTTTTTCCTTTTATAGCTATTATCTATTTTTTTGTCTCTTATAAATAATTTTAAAGAGAAGATAACCAATAAACGTTCCAATAGTATTTAAAATAAGATCATCAATATCTGCACTTCGATAAGCGTACCCCAATAATAGACCTAATAAAAACTGGATTATTTCAATTCCTAAAGAAGTTAAAAAACCATACCATATGATGCTTTTTAGTATTATTTTTTTATTCCGGATAAATGGGATAAGAAGACCAAATGGAATAAATAATACAATATTTAAAAGTAGGTGCAGTATCGAGAAAAAACCTATTTCGTTCATTTCACCACAAGAACGAATGATTGTATAAAACGGAATAAAATTATGATTATATCCCATCCCGTATTTAATACAATCTTCAATTAATTCCTTTTGAATCGGAAATGGGAAAAATACAACGCCAATCAGCGCAATCATATAACAAACAAAAAGAGTCAGACTTATCAACTCAGATGTCGAATAATTCCTATACCTTTTAGTGACTAGAAGACAGCATACATATAGAATAAATAAAATAATAGTCGGAAAAAAAGCTGTAATCAAACTAATTCCTCCTTATAACTAATAATAAAATACAGCTTTACCTACAATAGAACCGGCACCCGATGTCTTCCAAAACTCAGCTGTATACTTTCCGCCCTTCTGAACTGTATAACTAAAGTTTTTATTTCCTTTTTTAGAAAATTCGTAAGACCCCTGATAATCAACCGAACCAATATTTTGCTTAAAAACTTTTATTCTAAACTGTGCGTCTCCATTACTTCCCCATTTAGATACCGTGACATTACCACTTAAATTTGTACCCGTAGGAACAAATGTTTTTTTCACAGAAACTTGTTTTTCAAACTCATAGTAATCCACATTATGAGTTGCGGCAAATACAGTTGTAGTCGCCATTCCTAGTAACATAATAAAACACACCAAGCTTTTCTTTACCTTTTTTTTCATAAAATTCATCTCCTTTTAATAAAAAAGAAATTGTACGACTTTTTTTGTCATATATCTCCTTTTTTACATTCTATATTTTAACAATTTAATTATATATTGTAAATATAT
>DKYS01000007.1:0-16939 GCA_002493395.1 Turicibacter sp. UBA7094
ATTCTCTCTTTTCATCCCAATATTTATAAATTATTCTTTGTTTTAAGAGGTCCGAGAGGACCTCCCTTTTTATGCATAAATGAAAATCACTTACAATATGGGGGATTTTTTATCTTTTAATAGGAATTCTAGATTTTTATAGAAAAATATGGTAATTTATTATATAAGAATAAAGAAGGTGGGGGATGTGTTTTGACGAAAGAAGAGGCGTTGTTGTTTTTGAAGGAAAAACGGAAGACGATGAATGTCTTAAATTCAGTTATAAGTATGGTATATTGGGATATGGAGGTGGTTGCCCCAATTGAGTCAATTGAGCATTGGGGGGAGATCTTAGGTTATCTTTCGGCGCAATATCATCAATTAACAACAGATACTCGCATTGAAGAAGCGCTTGAAGTGTTGGCAGTGTCCATTCAAGAACTGGATCAGTATGAGAAAAGATTAGTGGAAATATTCTCTGATCTCTATCAACAAAATAAGAAAATACCGGAATCATTAAAACGGGATCTCTCTATGGCAATAGCAGTGGGTAAAAAATATTGGAAAAAAGCCAAAGAGGCGGGGGACTACGAAATTTTTAAGCCGCATCTTAAACGGATTATTGATTTATTGCAACAGCAGGCGGAATTTGTTGGTTATCAGGGACATATTTACAATGCTCTTTTAGATGATTATGAAAAAGGAATGACGGTAGAAGTGCTAGATGGGGTTTTCGCGACACTAAAGGTTGGATTGCTTAATCTGTTAGAAGAAGTGATGAACGATAAACACCTGGTTATGGATCCACCAAAGGGGCCATTCCCAAAAGAAATGCAAGAAGAATTGATTTATTTTATGCTAGATAAGATGGGATATAGGTTTCGTGAAGCTGGGCGAGTGGATGAGGTAGAACACCCGTTTACCATTTCTTTGGGGCCAAAAGATGTAAGGGTGACGACTCATTATTATGAGGATACGATTGAAAGTGCGCTGTTTAGTTCAATGCATGAAGGGGGACATGCCATTTATGAACAAAATATGCCTCATGAACAAGCGGAATATGGAATTAATGTGGCGCCTTCGACGGGAATACATGAATCTCAATCTCGTTTTTATGAAAATATAATTGGGCGTAGTTACTCTTGCTGGCATGCTTTTTATAAAGACTTGCAAAAAATCATTCCAGCGTATCAAGGAGTGTCTTTAGAAGAGTTTTATCAAATGGTGAATGATGTAGTGCCTTCATTAATTCGAACGGAGGCAGATGAGGTTACTTACTCATTGCACATTATTATTCGTTATGAGATTGAAAAATTAATGATAAGTGGTGAAATAGGGGTTGATGAAATTCCTGCCCTTTGGAATGAGAAATATAAAGAGTATTTAGGCGTTGAGCCTAAAAATGATAGTGAGGGGGTGCTTCAGGACGTTCATTGGGCTGATGGAATGATTGGATATTTCCCGAGTTATGCTTTAGGGAACCTATATGGAGCACAATTTTATCATCAAATGAAAAAAGATATCCCGGATGTGATGGAAACTGTAGCGGCGGGAGATTTATCTGTTGTGTTTAACTGGTTAAAAGAAAATGTCCATAGCCATGGTAATTTATATAAACCGGGGGAATTAGTCGAATATGTCACGGGAGAGCCGCTTAATCCGAACTATTATCTAGATTATTTACGTGAGAAGTACTTAAATCGTAAGCCCGCTATTACGATGCGGATTGCTAAAGGGTAAGGATAAGGAGAAAAACAAGATTCGGATGAAATGAATCTTGTTTTTTAATGTTTAGCTCTCGTGAGTTATTTTTAATTTAAATCTGAGCAGGTAACAGGCGCTTATCCACAGAAGTGATAGCCTCTTATTTTCATTAATGCGTTCATCCTTTTTGACATATAATGTAACGAGGGATTGGTCCTTATTGAATTTTTTTACAGATGGAGGGATGAGATGAAAGTAAAGGTGAGGCGAATGACCGAAATGGAGGCGTTGAAGATCCTTGTCTGGCAATATGCCCCTCCTTATAGTTGGTATAATTTTGAAAAAAATGAATCCGATTTTAAAGCGTTGGTAGAAGACGATTATTACTGTGTCCTAAGCGAAACAGGAAAATTAATTGGTTTTTTCTGTTATGGTGAAGTGGCCCAAGTGTCAGCGGGGTTAGAAGGTGGTTTTTATCGTGATTCGTCGTATTTGGATATTGGGCTTGGGATGAATCCACTATTGTGTGGAAAAGGTTATGGGGTCCATTTTTTACCGATTGGGATGGAGTACGCCAAACGGCATTTTAGTTTTAGTAAATTTAGGTTAACCGTTGCGTCTTTTAATTATCGGGCGATTAAAACTTATTTACGAGTAGGGTTTAAAGAGTGTGGAAGATTTTTGGTCGGGAAGTACGAATTTATTGTGATGATCTATGAAGGTGACTCTTAATTGGGGAGTCACCTTTTTTTCTTTTTTGAGATAAAAAATAGTAAAATTTTAATAAAAAAAGTTGATAAAAAAATAAAGTTATTATAAAATAGAATCATAAGTAAAACGCTTTTAAAAAAGAGTGTTCTTAAAGAAATGGGAAATAGAAGGAGTGAAGGCTTCGTGTTAATGGAAAAAGAATTGTTTATTCAGGGAACAAGTGAACCGTTACAGCAGGCACGTGAATATGTGGAAAAGAAAAAAGACGAGATTATTTCTTTAAAGGATAGAAATAGATTTCATCATATGCCGGAAGTTGGGTGGATGAATGATCCTAACGGATTTTCAGTTTATGATGGGGAGTATCACCTGTTTTATCAATACTTTCCTTACGATGTTAAGTGGGGGCCGATGCATTGGGGGCATGTGAAGAGTAAAGATTTAATCAAGTGGGAATACCTTCCGGTTGCTTTAGCGCCAGATCAATCTTATGAAACAGGAGGATGTTTCTCAGGAAGTGCGTTCGAGGTGGATGGAAAACATGTATTAATGTATACCGGACACACTAATCCTAATCCAGAAGATGAATCGTATGTTAGACAGGTTCAATGTTTAGCAGTTGGGGATGGGGTAAATTATCAAAAATATATTCAAAACCCAATCATTAAAACAGAGGAAATGCCTCCGCATTCTAGTTTAACAGACTTCCGTGATCCAAAAGTTTGGAAAAAGGGAGAGACATACTATTGTATCTTAGGAAGCAAGAGTGATGAAAATAGTGCTCGTGTTTTACTATATAAGTCAGAGGATTTAATTCACTGGACATATGTTGGTTTAGTCGGAGAAAGTAATCATGAGTTTGGTTACATGTGGGAGTGTCCAGACTTCTTCCACTTAGATGGAGAAGACGTCTTAATTATGTCGCCACAAGGGGTACCTGAAGATGAGTTTAGACATAAAAATACGAATACAACGGTTTATTGTTTAGGACATTTAGACTATGATTCCGCACATTATGATTTCCGTAAGATGGAAGAACTTGATTATGGATTAGATTTTTATGCACCTCAAACAACAGAAAGTTTGGATGGGCGCCGTTTAATGATTGCTTGGATGCAATCTTGGCATCGCAATATGCCAACTGATAAGCAAGGTTGGGTGTCATCGATGACGCTTCCGCGTGAATTAACGGTAAAAGATGATATTTTATATCAGTGGCCTGTTCGTGAAATCGAAAACTATCGTACTAATTTAGTTCGTTTTGAGGACTTGTTAGTGACAGGTGTTCAACAGTTAGCAGGCGTAGAGGGGCGTCATATCGATATGGACTTGACAGTAGAGTTAAACGATGCTCAACGTTTTGAAATAAAAGTGATGAAGGGCGAAAATCAAGAGACAACAATCGCTTACGATGTTGATCGTGAGGTGCTAAGTTTTGATCGTCGTCAAAGCGGAAGTGGCATTGAGGGACTTAATTATCGTGAAATGCCTGTTCCATTAAAAGATGGAAAATTATCACTCCGTATCTTAATGGATACTTATTCAGTTGAGTTGTTTGCGCAACAAGGGGCGCATACGATGACATCAACTGTATATGCTGATTTAACATCAACACAAGTGGAATTTGCAAGTGATAAAGAAGTTAAATTAACCATTAATAAATGGGATTTAGCTGTATAGAAGATGTAGATCGTCTTAAAAAAGAGTTCCCCCCCTATAAAATGGTAGATAAAGTAAACACAAACTTTATCTACTTCTCTTTTTTATTGTAATGAAAGCGTATAAAACATCTAACTGTGTTGATTTTTTTAGATTGAAATAAATGGAATTTTAAAAATAAAGGTGATAGGATAGGATTATGCCTAACTAGAATCATGAAATGAGGGTGAATGGTTTGAATTTAAATGTTGCATTAATCGCACATGACCGAATGAAGGATCAAATGGTGAATTTTTGTTTTGCATATGAATCTATTTTAGAAAAATATGGATTGTATACAACAGGAACGACGGGAAAGCGTATTGAAGAGGGAACGTCACTAAAAGTAAATAAATTAGCTTCAGGTCCGCTTGGAGGTGACCAGCAAATTGGGGCGATGATTGTCACAGAGGAGATTGATTTAGTCATCTTTTTGAGAGATCCTTTAACGCCACAACCTCATGAGACGGATATTTTAGCATTAATTCGTTTATGCGATGTCCATGCTGTTCCTATTGCAACAAATTTAGCATCGGCAGAGATCTTTATTAGAGCACTTGATCAGGGTGATTTAGATTGGCGAACATTAAGAAAAAATAATAAGTAATGGCTATAGTTTTATAGGGGGAGAATGTATGTTAAAAGTTGTAAAGGTTAAAAAAGATTTTGCTGTGAAGGAATCGGCTATTCCATTTATTGAGGAGACTTGGAAACAAAATAGTAATTCCTCGGATGTTTATCTGAAGGAAAACGGTGTTAAATACTCTGAAGATCGATTAGAAAGTTTTTTTGTTTTAATTCAGGATGATCAAATCATTGGTTATTGTGATTTTATTGAAAATGCTCCGTTAACGGATACAATTGAAGGTCCTTGGGTGAGTTCAGTGTACATGAAAATAAATGATCGCGAAAATAACTATGGGCAGTTATTAATTAATCACGTCCTTCATTACGCCCAATTGCAGGGATATTCTAATGTATATTTATTAGCGAATTCGGGTGATTATTACCGGGAGCAAGGATGGACGCTTTTAGAAAATAACGTTAAACAAGGAAGCCAACAAATTTTGATAAAAGAATTAACTGAGAGATGTTAATTAATTTTTAATGCCATTGAGTAACCGGTTACCGATTTTTTTATTCTTGAGGTAACCGGTTACTTCTATAACAAAAGGAAGGGGAATCGTCCCCTTCCTTTTGTTATAGAAAGCTAGAATAGAATTTTTTAAAATGTTGAAGGCGTATGAATTTGATGGCGCGGCATTAAAAGCTCTTTATTCTATATATTAATATGGGGGAGATAAAAAGTGTTAATTAAGAATAAAGTTTTAAGGATGAGTCGTCGTGGGGAGGTAGTCAAGGAAGGTTTTTTCGTGATATAATGCACATAAAACAACATAGAAGCTAAATAAAATTTTAGATGCCTAAAGTGTAGGAGAGGTTAACATGAAAATTGGATTTTTTGATTCAGGTATTGGAGGGTTAACTGTTTTAAGCGAAGCTTTAAAACGCCTTCCTCATCATGAATATCTATATTATGCAGATACTGAACATGCACCTTATGGGAAAAGACCTAAAGAAGAAGTGTTAATGTATGTGTTAGAGGCCGTTGACTTTTTAGTTCAACAAGGAGCACAAATGATCGTTATTGCTTGTAATACAGCGACAAGTATCGCTATTACAACGCTTCGTGAGAAGTATGATATTCCTATCATTGGGATGGAACCGGCGGTAAAACCAGCCATAGAGTGTGTGAGTGACGGTTCGAAGCGGGTCTTAGTCACTGCAACACCGTTGACATTGAAAGAAGAAAAGATGCATGAACTGATTCAGCGAATTGATGGGAAACATCAAACGGACTTACTTCCATTACCCGATTTGGTTCGTTTTGCCGAGGCGCTAGATTTTTCAGATCGAACAGTGCTTCCGTATTTAGAAAAATGTTTAAGTCCGTTGGCGGTGAACCAGTATGGAGCCGTTGTTTTGGGATGTACTCACTTTCCACTTTTTCGTGCTCAGTTTGAAAAATTGTTTGAATCGACGGTTCATATCGTTGACGGAAGTTCGGGGACAGTTTCACGTTTAGAACAATTAATGCGAGAAGAAAAAGCAATAGAATCAAGTGATCCAAAGGTGAAATTTTATCAGTCAGGGAAAGAGGTTCAATCAGAAAAGGATTTAGTGAAATTTACACGTATTCTCGCTCAATTAGACGGAAGTAAATAAAAAGAGTACATTTAGTCATATGAAGGAACGTTTAATCATAGATTAAGGTGAGAGATCAGATTACTTGAAAAATGTGGTGATACTATGGATTTTCAAAACGTGAATCCCGAGTTGTTCATCGTGGTCGGTGAGTTGCTGGGTAACGTTCTTTCAAATGAGTTACCATTTAATGTACAAAATGCCGTGGGCAACTGGTTACAACTTGTTGGACAAGCGATTGAAACGTATAATGCGCAGCAGCAATATTATCAGCAAGGACCCGGGCGATATTTTACACCAGATAGTTTTAATGTAGATAATCCTCATTGTCAAAATAAACAGGGAAGTTCTAATCAGACTTCCTCCAATCAAGGGGCTTCATCTGAAGATGACGTATTGCCTAAATCTTCAAGAGCGTCGACTGACTCAGGTTCAACACCAGACATTGAACATCTTGTGCACCTACAAGAAACGGTTGAATTACTAATGTCACGTTTAGAACAATTAGAAAAAGAAATAAAAACTTTAAAAGAGATGGATAGGGGAAAATAAACTCGTGTTAAATGGATTTTTAACATGAGTTTTTTTGTTTTGGGTATATTAATAACTGTTGGAGGTGATTATTCATGAAACATTGTAGTCATCAAGGGTTAAAAGGTGGAAATCAATTTTCTGATGTTGAGTTTGCGTCTGAGTTTGCCTCAAAAGAATCATGTTTAGATCAAGAGGCACAACATGCCTTTTTATCAGCTAAAGCTGGCGGAATGATTACGAAACGATTAGTAGAAGTCGGAGAAAAGATGCTAATGAATCAACAAAAAACGAAGTAACGTCTGTTGAATGAAAAAATAAAGGACAGGATTCCGTTCATTGTAACGGTTGTCCTTTTTTATTTGCCCATAGATGTTAAGAGCTAGAAATGGGGAAACATGAATTTTGACGAAAGGTTTAACAAAAAATATGAAAAAATGCTATCGTATTTGGTATAAAATAATAAAAAAATTATAAGTAGAAAAGGGGTTGAACGAGGGAATAGCTACAGGTAGGGCTCGGTTTTTTAGGGCCTTTCAAACATCCGTCAATGAGAGCTTGGCAGGATGGTAACTGGGGAAAGGGTGATGATCATCAAGCTGGATGACTCAGTTTAAATAAAAGGTGAAGGGGGAGAAAGCTGAGTGAGACGATATTTAATTAAAAGGTTTTTAAGATCATTGTTGTCGATTTTTATTGTTATGACGATTGTTTTTACGCTTGTTTATTCGGTAGTCCCTCGTGATCGAGTCTTTTTTTCAGATGTAAATATAGAAAAGTTGCAAAAAAGACCGGATGATTACTTGAATTATAAATATATTCAATGGGAAAAGTTGGGTTACTTGAAGTATGAGACGATTCAAGATTATTGTAGAGGACTTTACGGCGACGCGAATGGAGAGTATGTTCGTTGTTTATTACCGGACTCAAGTGAAACAAAAGAGTTTGTATCTTCTAAACAAGAGGAAGGATGGGAAGTATCCTTTTTTGAAGAATCCGGACAGGCTTATTCATTTGAAGAGATTTCACCGTTAAAACGTGCACTTAATTGGTGGGCCAACTTAATTCAAATTGATTCGCCTAATCGGGTAAAGAGTGAAGAGGCGACCCTAAAACGCCAAATTTATGTTGGAAAAGATTTTAATGATCGTCTGGCGTTGATGTGTTCGGGGTGCGAAAATAAATACTTAATATATTTTGATCAAAAGTTTCCGTTTATTCATCAAAATATAGTCAAACTGAATTTAGGAGTTTCCTATCCAACGTATAGTGGACAGGAAGTATTAGAGGTCATTACGAGTTCTCAGGGAGAAAAGGTGAAACAGGAGCTTAAAGAACCTATTAATGGTCAAGAAGCGAGCTCGATTAATTATTACACGTGTCGATATAAAGAAACGTTGGATGCCCTAGAGAAGAAGAACTTTAGTGATCATTATGCAGATTGCGATGCCATTCGAACGGATCCATCCATGATGAAGATTTCGTTTATTATGGGATTTATCTCGCTTGTGTTGACTTATGTGATTGGCTTGCCACTTGGGGTTTATATGGCGCGCCATCAAGGTCGGTGGGGGGATCGTTTGGGGCAGTGGTATATCATCTTCATGAATGCCATTCCTGGTCTTGCTTATATTGTTTTTATTCGCTTTATCGGTGGAAAATATTTTGGCTTACCTTCGATGTTCCCTATGTTAGGGGCAGAGGATCCAAGGTCTTACATTTTACCTATTTTGTCGTTAACTTTAGGTGCTACAGCTAGCCGCATGATGTGGATGCGCCGCTATATGATTGACCAAAGCCAGATGGATTATGTCAAATTTGCACGTGCGAAGGGACTTTCAGAGCGCGAAATTTTTTCAAAACACATTTTTAGAAATGCGATCATTCCTATGGTTCATGGAATCCCTGCAGCCATCATTTTTTGTATTTCTGGCGCCTTAATTACCGAAGGGGTTTATGGAATTCCAGGAATGGGTAAAATTTTACCCGATTCTATTTCGATTTATAATAATTCGATGGTGGTAGGGCTAACGTTTATTTTTACAACTTTAAGTATTCTATCGACATTTTTAGGGGACTGGTTATTGACTAAAATTGATCCACGGATACGTCTTGAAGATAAGGGAGGGAATTAACGGTGCAAGATTCACGTTTTGAATTTGTCACAGTAGATGCACGGGTAGCTGAAGAGATTGAGGCCCCATCTTATTCATATTGGCAGTCTGTTTCAAAGCAATTTTTTAAAAAGAAGAGCACGGTTATTTTGTTATTACTGATGGTCGTTATTATACTTGTTGCCTTAATTCAACCAGAATTATCAGGCTATGATCCGATGAATTCCCCTAATATTAATCGTCCAGAAATGAGATTTCGAGGGATTTCATTACAATATCCTTATGGAACAGATGGGGTTGGAAACTCAGTTTGGGATGTTGTTTGGGCGGGGACTAGGACCTCGTTATTAGTTGGATTTATTGTTGCTTGTATTAATACATCGATTGGCGTTGTTGTAGGGGCTGTCTGGGGATTTTCAAAGGCCATTGATAAAGTGATGATTGAGGTCTTTAATATTATTTCAAGTGTTCCTTATATTTTAATTGTCACTGTTCTTTTGTATACGTTTGGAAGAGGATTTTGGCAATTAATTTTAGCCATGTGTTTGACGGGCTGGTTATCGACGGCTTATTTTATTCGAACACAAGTGATGATTATTCGTGATCGCGAATATAATCTCGCTTCATCTTGTCTTGGGACACCGATGTTGCGTTTAGTTAGTCGTAATATTTTGCCATACTTGCTATCCGTTATTATGACGAATGTATCGCTAGAAATTCCAGCGGCTATTTCAACAGAAGTCACGTTATCATTTTTAGGAATTGGTTTGAACGTGGCTGTTCCGTCTCTTGGAAGAATGATTAACCAATATGCCAATTATTTTAATGGATATCCCCACTTATTTTGGGCTCCTGTTTTAACATTGGCGTTAGTGACGATTTCTTTATATGTCATTGGTCAAACATTAGCAGACGCTTCAGATCCAAGGACACATCGATAAGGGGGATGAGTTATGAAAGGTAGGGACACTATTTTATCCATTCGAGATTTAGAGGTCACCTTTAAAGTGCGAGACCGCCAACTTAAAGCTATTCGCCGCATTTCATTTGATTTGTATCGCGGGGAAACACTTGCAATTGTTGGGGAATCTGGATCTGGAAAGTCTGTGTTAATGAAGTCGCTAACAGGAATGTTGGAATCTAACGGGACGGTTAGCGGTGGAAGTATTCGTTTTTTCGGTGAGGAGCTTGCTCAAAAGAAAAAACCGCGGGAATGGGAGTCGATTCGCGGGGCTAAGATTGCGACCGTTTTTCAGGATCCGATGACCTCACTTAATCCGGTTCGTACGATTGGATCGCAAATTGTAGAGGTGATGATGAAGCATCAACGTTGTTCACGAAAGCGGGCGAAACAGTTGGCGATTGAGCTAATGGAACGTGTCGGAATCTCAGAAGCTGCCGAGCGATTTGATGCGTATCCTCATGAGTATTCAGGCGGAATGCGCCAGCGGATTGTGATCGCGATTGCGTTAGCTTGCCGTCCACAAATTTTAATTTGTGATGAACCAACAACGGCTTTAGATGTGACCGTGCAAGCCCAAATTTTAAATTTAATTAAACAATTACAACAAGAGGAAGGGTTTACCACCATTTATATTACGCATGATTTAGGGGTAGTGGCCAATGTGGCTGATCGGGTAGCTGTTATGTATGCAGGACAAATTGTAGAGTACGGAGAGGTAGAGGAGATTTTCTATGAATCGGCTCATCCGTATACGTGGGCGTTGCTTTCTTCGCTTCCACAATTAGGTCAAAAGGGAGAACGTTTATTTTCGCTTCATGGGACACCGCCTTCTTTATATCATGACATTGTCGGGGATGCATTTGCTCCACGTAATCAGTATGCGATGCGTATTGATTTTGAAGAGGAGCCGCCTTTTTTTGAAATTACACCGACTCATTATGCAAAAACGTGGCTATGTGATCCGCGAGTTCCATTTTTTAAACGCCCAAAAGCGATTGAAGGGCTTCATCAGAAGATGGTAATGATTTATCAAGGAGGAAATGTTAGTGGGAACAGAGAAGAAAGAAGTTTTAGTTTCAATTCGCGATCTTGAAATTAAATTTGATGAGTACGTCGCTGTATCAAATGTGAATTTTGATATTTATAAAGGAGAGACCTTTTCGCTTGTTGGGGAATCCGGTTCAGGAAAAACGACCATTGGTCGGGCTTTAATGCGTATTCATGAGACATCGAAAGGGGATATTTTCTTTAAAGGAAAAAAGATTAATCAAAAGGTGGGGGCGCGTCTTCATAAAGAACTCATCAAAAAAATGCAAATGATTTTTCAAGATCCCGCTGCTTCTTTGAATGAACGAGCGACTATTGATTATATTGTATCTGAAGGGTTGCGAAATTTTCGTCTTTATAAAAATGAAACAGAGCGTCAACAAAAAGTTCGTGAGGCGCTATTGTCTGTTGGTCTCTTGCCTGAACATTTAACGAGATATCCTCACGAGTTTTCGGGAGGACAACGCCAACGGATTGGAATTGCCCGTGCGATGGTGATGGAACCTGAGTTTATTGTAGCTGATGAACCGATTTCCGCACTTGATGTTTCCATCCGCGCGCAAGTTTTAAATCTGTTAAAGAAGCTCCAACAAGAAAAAGAGTTAACTTATTTATTTATTGCGCATGATTTATCGGTTGTGCGTTTCATTTCCGATCGGATTGCTGTGATTCATAAAGGTAAAATTGTGGAGTTGGCAGAAGCAGAAGAATTATTTTTAAATCCGCTTCATCCGTATACGAAATCATTACTTTCAGCGATTCCGATTCCAGACCCACGCCTTGAAAAAAATAAAAAATTAGTGGTCTATACAGGGGAAGAACATGATTATTCAGAGGATTTACCGAAATGGAAGGAAATAAAAGCGGGTCACTTTGTATGGGCAAATGATGCGGAAGAAAAAAGATATAGAATGCAAATGAAGATAGGATAATAAAAAAACCGATTGAAACACGTGGTAAACCCAATAGGTTAGAATTTTTAACTAACGTATCGGGATTGTTGCGAAAAATCATCGGTTTTTTTGTTTTAATTCTACAGGAGTGGAATAAGGTATAAAGAGGGGAGGAGTAAGGCATGCAACTAAAACGTTACAACCGACAAAAGGCTATTGATTATGCTAGAAAGTGGGCGCTTGATCGTAATAGTGTTTATCACGATTATGAAAATTACGGTGGGGATTGTACGAATTTTATTTCACAGTGCTTACGGGCAGGAGAAATCCCGTTTGATGAATCAGGAAGTGATTCGACTAAGAAATGGTATTGGTATAGTGATGCAAAGCGGACACCTTCCTGGACGTCAGCTAAACCATTTGAAACTTATTTGATTGGCAATAATAAACAGGGAACGAAAAACTATGGTGTTTATGCCACGTTTTGTCGTTATGAGGAGTTAGAACTTGGGGACCTTGTGCAAAAGCGCATTAATGGTGTCCTTACCCACACGATGATTGTGACTTCAAAAGTTTTCGATGTGGACGGTGAGTTAACAGATTACTTAATCTGTCAACACTCGTATGATTTGAAAGACTTTCCACTCTCTCAAAAAGATGGCGTGCATAGCTACATTAAAATTCATGGGTATTATGCTTAACTCATTTATCTAAAGGTATCATGCATAGTTTCGATGAAATATCGCACACTACTAAAGTCAGAATTCGACAAGAAAGTGAGGCGGTATTTGATGAGTTGTAAATGTAATGGAAAATGCCATGAAAAAGGAAAAAAAGCTAAAAAATCGGAAGCAAATAATCAATGGTGTGGAGCGTCTGCCGTTGGAAATACAGATGACCATCAAATGAAAACCGAATTTAGTAACGAATGGGCTTCAACCAATAAAATGGGAGCCGTCAATCAGGAAACTAAAAAATCTCATTAAGACGAAAAGGCCCCAACAGGGGTCTTTTTATAAACGTTTGAACGAGGTAAGGTTTGTTTTTAGGACGCCTATACACGTTAGGTGAGAAATGATTAGATGTTAACATAGAAGGTGATAAGGCCTATTGTCGCACGAGGTATCAGAAACTTGTCATAAAATAAGAGGATTTTTCTTGGTGTCTGATAGCTTTTTTAGTATAATTAAAATTAACAACATGAAGGAAGGGTGAGGACATGGAGTTATTTGTTTCGGATTTAGATGGGACATTATTAAACAAATCGAGTCAAGTCTCATCAAAAAGTCGTGAAATCATTAATGACTTAATGAAAAAAGGGGTAAAGTTTACGGTTGCAACCGCACGTACGCATGCGACGGTGATTGATTTACTTGAAGGATTAGAAATTAATATGCCGATTGCGATTATGAACGGCGTAGGAATTTATGATTTAAAAAATAGAAAATACCTTGAAATTGTTGATATGGATAAACAAGCAGTTAAGGAAGCGATCACGATCTTTGATCAATGTCAATTAGAACCGATGATTTACGGAATTTGTGAGGATCAATTATCCGTTTTTTATCGTCAACTTCCAAACATTGCAGCACAAACATTTTATCATCAACGTAAAGATGCGAAATTAAAAACATTTAAACAAGTTCATTCGTTCGAAGAGGCCATTCAAACGAATAAAATCGTAAATATGCTTGTTTTTGATCGATTAGAAATCATTGAGGAAGCCTATCGCCGTGTCCAATCCATCGACGGAATCAGAGCGACCTACTATCGTACGCGTGAAGAAGGATACGGGTATATGGAGCTTTATAGTACAAATGCTTCAAAGGCAAATGGAATTAAGGCGTTAATGAAATATGCTGACTTTGAGAAAGTCATTGGATTTGGTGATAATCTAAATGACCTCCCGATGTTTGAGTTAGCCGACGAGGCGTATGCACCTGAAAATGCGGTTGACGAAATTAAAAAAGTTGCAACGGGTGTTATTCGTCACCACGATGATGATGCGATTGCACTGTATTTACAAGAACGTTACGAAGATCGCCAAAAATCGTAAAGTTTTTGATGACTAAGGTGAAAGGCTCCCCTTATTCATTAGAGGTTTTATAGAACGAATGGCGCTATATTTAAAAAGACACCGATGTACGTCCCTTTGCGGGTAAACATCTGTGTCTTTTTCTTTTTTCGTGCGTGTGATTTAAAGGGGGAATTTTTTAAAAGCGCGACTTCTAGGGCATGAGTGAGGGTCCTCCTCTTACACCCAACCAAAGAGTTGAAAAATGAGCGTATTGATGAAACAGAGTAAAAATCCAATAAGCGTTGGAATGAGGAAAGCAAGAATCGCCCATTTATATCCACCCGTTTCTTTTTTGATTGTCATGAGGGTTGTCGAACATGGCCAATGGCAAAGCGTAAAGAGTAAAACATTGATCCCGGTCAGTAATGTCCATCCATGCCCAGTTAAAATTTGGCTAAGGGAAAGAATGCTATCAAATTCAACCATCACGCCACTCGATAAGTAAGACATGAGTAGAATAGGAATGACAATTTCATTTGCAGGAATCCCTAAGATAAACGCCATTAAAATAAATCCATCAAGTCCAATTAACGTCGCAAAGGGATTGAGAAAGTTTGCGATATGGGTTAAAAGACTCAAATCGTTAACATAAAGGTGATTTAAGCACCAAATCATGATCCCCGCTGGAATGGCGATCATCACGGCACGTCCTAAGACGAAAAGTGTTCGATCAATAATAGACGTGTAAAGAATCCGACCAAGTTGGGGTGTACGATAGGGAGGTAATTCAAGGGTAAAAGAGGAAGGGACGCCTTTAAGAATGGTTTTTGATAGAAGGTAGGAGACGCCTAAAGTGATGAAGACGCCTAAAATAACAATCAGACCTACAACGAGGGCACTCGCAAGTGTTCCATTGATGGGACCAAGGTCCACATTTAAAAGGAGGACACTCGCGATGGCGATAATGGTCGGAAAACGTCCGTTACAAATCATAAAGTTATTCGTTAAAATGGCGATTAGTTTTTCACGAGGGGATTCGATAATCCGGCAACCAATGATCCCGGCGGCGTTACAGCCAAACCCCATACACATAGTCAGGCACTGTTTTCCATGAGCACACGCTTTTTTAAATAAATGATCTAAGTTAAAAGCGACGCGTGGTAAATAACCTAAATCTTCAAGGGCTGTAAATAGCGGAAAGAAGATGGCCATAGGGGGGAGCATCACAGAAATAACATTGGCAAGTGTCTGATAAACACCGTTTAAAAGCAATTCATATAACCATTGGGGGGTGTGAATGGCCGTTAAAAAATGGCTGATGTAACGGCCGAGGAACGCAAAAAAGTTAGATAGAAGTTCGGATGGAATATTGGCTCCTGCAATCGTTAGCCAAAGAATTCCTAGTAAAAGCAAGAGCATTAAAGGAATGCCAAAGCGCTTAGAGGTAATCCAGGTATCAATTTTTAAATCCCGCTCACGTGCTAACTGTTGTTTGTCGAGTAAATAAACATAATTTCGTTTGATTTCTTCGGCTTTAGCGTAACTGATCTCGGTCAAGTGATCTCGAATTTCATCTTTAGCTAATGATCGAGGTAACGTTTTTTCAATTTGAATTAATTCATCCGCTTCCTCTGGACTTAAATAGCGGTTCATAGATTGGTAAATACTTTCGTTTCCATCGATCAGACGAAGGGCGAGCCATCTGGGATTGAGATTTTTATAGTTGTTAGCGAGAAGGGGAAGGAGTTGGTGGATATGACGCTCTGTCTCTTCGTTATATGTAAGGGGTTGGTAATCGAAGGGGTAGTTATTGTTAATGATTTGATCAAGGGTTGTGGTCAATTCATCAAGTCCTAATTTACTGCGGGCTGAGGTTAAAACAACAGGGACTCCTAGTTCTTGTTCAATGGCACGACGATCGACAACGATTCCTTTTTTTTCTGCCTCATCAATCAGATTGATGCATAAAATGACTCGGGTCGTGAGTTCCATTATTTGAAAGGCAAGGTGTAAATTGCGTTCAAGGGCAGTGGCATCTGTGACAACGACAACTGCATCGGGTTGTCCAAAACAAATGAAATCTCTTGCCACTAACTCTTCTTCCGATGTGGCGAATAAAGAGTAGGTTCCAGGTAGATCAACAAGCACGTAATCATGCTCCTTCGTTTTAAATTCTCCCCGGGCATTTGTCACCGTTTTTCCAGGCCAGTTTCCTGTGTGTTGATGTAGCCCTGTCAAAGCATTAAAGACAGTACTTTTACCGGTATTTGGGTTACCTGCAAGGGCAATGACGAACTGATCTTCGGTTTTATCGATGGCGAATAAATCTTGTAAGGCTTCCCTTTTGGTTGAACGATAGGTTAATCCCATACAAATTCCTCCTTATCAATCATGAATTGGTTGAACCATAATCAAGCTTCCCTCCTCCTCGCGCAAGGCAATCATTGCACCTCTAATGTTATAGACCGTTAAATTATTTTTAGGGCCTTTTTTTATCACATCAATTAAAGCTCCAGTTGTGACACCAAGGGCCAGTAATCGCTCACGTAAAACACCTGTTGCGATAAGTTTAGCGACTTTAACCGTTGTTTGGCATTCAACTTCGCTTAATTTTTTCAGCATAGTCATCACTCCATTACTTGATTTAATAGGGCTAACGTTTATCTAAAAGGAAATCGATCCAAAAGGATTAACTATTTCTTTCACGAGTCATTCAATAGGGGGGGATAAATTTTAGCCGCGGCTAACAGATGAAAGGCTAGTCGGTATAGTATATGAAGCTTCATCAAATGGGTGATAGTAAATGGACATTCTTCTCATTTACAGTTTTTTCTTTCCTGCAGGGATAGTATTTGCACAACGGTTCAAACTATAGTATTATTATAGTAGTTGCATATGATTGGAGGAGAATGGTGATGGCTGTTTCAAAGTATTATCGTATTGACGAAGCAAATCAAGAAATTGGGAATATCGAAATTCATTCACAGGTTTTTGAAGTGATTGCTCACAATGCGACAGCAGAAATTGATGGAGTTTCAAAAATGTTTGAAAGTATTTCACAATCAATTGCCGATAC
>DKYS01000007.1:17263-42559 GCA_002493395.1 Turicibacter sp. UBA7094
GTTGTAGATGTTTACGTGAGTATTAAAGTAGGATACGCAATTAATGAAGTTGCCGAAAAAATCCAAAAAAATATTCACCAAATGATTTATCATATGACGGCAGTTAAAACGTCAGAAATTTATGTTCATGTTGTTTCAATTGATTTTGAATAAAAATAAACCACTTTCAGTGGTTTATTTTTATTTTTTTCGGCAAAATTTTAATAAATATGATAACATATATAATTGAAACTTGAAAAAATAGTATACAATATAGATAAGTCCGGATAACTTTTAAAAATTTAGAACTGGGCGACACTACCTATGTGATAAGGAAGAAGAATCGAAAGCGTTCGTTTCCTTATCTGTGAAATGATTATGGGTTAGGTAATAAATAGAGCAACTTAGAAGATTTGAATAGAAAGAGGGATTTGTGTGACTCGTCATGTATTACGTCAATTTGCAGTGCAAACATTATATCAAATGGAAGTTGGGCAGATGAGTAAAGAAGAAGCCATTGAAAATGTGAAAGTCATGGTTGAAGGATTGAAAGAAGAAGCGATGGGGCTTGTAGCAGAGGAAGTGACTCCACATCAAATTCTTGAAATTGAACGTCAATTTACGTTAGAAGATTTTTATTTCGAGTTAGTTGATGGTGTTTTAACGCATCAACAAGCGATTGACCAATTAATTGAAGAGAACTTAAAAGGATGGAGCTTTTCTCGTTTAAATAAAGTAGATCGTGCAATTTTACGATTAGCAGCTTATGAAATGAAATTTTCTCAAGAGACTCCTCATAAAATTATTATCGATGAGGCCGTTGAATTAACGAAAGAATTTTCCGATACTGGAGATGGAAAAGCGCGTAGCTTCAATAATAAGGTATTAGATCAAATGAGTAAGCGACTAGCTTAAATAGGAAGTGGAACCGATGGAGCAAAGAAAACCCTTAACCGTTAAAGCGTTAACGAAGTATATTAAATTAAAATTTGATTATGATAAAAATTTACAACATCTCCTTCTCAAAGGAGAGTTATCGAACGTTAAACGGCATTCGCGTGGGCATCTTTACTTCACGTTAAAAGATGATGAGGCGCAAATCAATGCGGTCATGTTTGCGAGTGCTGCGTCTCATCTCGAATTCGTTCCAACTGAGGGAATGCAAGTCATCGTAAAAGGCCATATTACCGTGTATGAGGCGGGTGGCTCTTATTCGATGTATGTTAAGGAAATGACAGAGGATGGAATTGGAAATCTTTATGTTGCCTTTACGCAACTGAAGGAACGTTTAGAGGCAGAAGGGTTATTTGAAGCTCGATTTAAACAAAAAATTCCACCTTATCCTTGTGCAGTAGGGGTGATTACTTCACCAACAGGAGCAGCAATTCGTGATATTTTATCAACGATTAAGCGAAGGTTTCCATTGGTGAACGTGTACGTCTATCCGGCGCTTGTGCAAGGTGAACAGGCGGAGGCTTCGATTATTTCATGTATTAAACAAGCGAATGCGATGAATTTAGTAGACACGTTAATTGTCGGTCGAGGTGGTGGCTCGATTGAAGATTTATGGGCTTTTAATAAGGAAGGGGTGGCTCGCGCTATTTTTGAGTCAAAAATTCCAATTATTTCAGCCGTTGGTCATGAGACCGATTTTACGATTGCCGACTTTGTCGCTGATTATCGAGCACCTACGCCAACAGGAGCAGCGGAATTAGCAGTTCCTAATTTACCCGATGTATTAAGGCATCTGAATCAGTTGAATGCGCGTTTAAATCACAACTTTAATTTGCAATTGAGCCAGAAAAAAGATCGTTTGATGCAACTTTGTAACCATTACATTATGAAAAATCCTTCCGCTTTATTTGAACAACGCGTCATGTATGTGGATCAGTTAAGTGAGAAATTAAACTACATCTTGCAAGATCAGTTGGCAAAATCGCAAACGAAATGGTGGACGCTCCATCATCGACTCGTACCATTCGATCCTAAGTTAAATGTTGACCAAGCGAGACAATGTCTACAGCTTCAAGACCAACAGTTACGTCAGCTCATGCTTCAACACCTTTCTCAATCGAAGCAAGATTACACGGTTTTACTCACAAAACTGGAATTGCTTAATCCGTTATCCATTTTGAAAAAGGGTTACTCGGTGCTGACTAATGAGCGGGAAGAAATGATTACAACCGTTCATGAGATTTCAGTGGGACAAGACCTTTTAATTGCGTTAGATGACGGGAAGGTAAGAGCATCTGTGAAGGACATCGAAGTCAGTGAAAGTTAATAAAAGAGGTGATGATAAGTGAGTGAAACAAAATTGAATTTTGATGAGGCCCTGCAACAATTAGAGCAAGTGGTTCGTCAATTAGAAGCGGGAAATTTACCCCTTGAACAGTCCATTGAACTTTATAAAAAAGGAATGTTGCTTTCAGGTGAATGTCATCAAAAATTACAACAAATTGAATCAGAGGTGGCTAAACTCGTTGACCCTACTGGAACGATGACTGATTTTGAGGTATCGGGGGAATAAAGATGTTGCGACAATATATAAAGACTCATAAAGAACCGTTTGATTCTTATATGATGGAGTTAATTGAAAAAGAACTGATTCCAAAGACGTTAAAACAATCGATGCTTTATTCCTTATCCGTTGGAGGAAAGCGGTTGCGCCCTATTATTTTGTTTGCTGTCTTAGAGACGTTGGGGCTTGATGCAACAAAAGGTTATTCAACCGCTGCCGCCCTTGAAATGATTCATACCTATTCTTTAATTCATGATGATCTTCCAGCGATGGATGATGATGATTTAAGAAGAGGAAAGCCGACCAACCATCGGGTTTTTGGTGAGGCTATTGCCATTTTAGCAGGGGATGCCTTATTAACACACGCCTTTCGTCTTATTTGTCAAGATGAAGAGCTTAATGAAAAACAAAAACTTCGCCTGATTGACTGTTTATCAGAGGCAGCCGGACCTACTGGAATGGTTGCTGGTCAAGTGTTAGATATGGAAGCAGAGCAAAAAGAATTGACTCTGTCGCAGTTAAAGGAAGTTCATTTACATAAGACGGGACGCCTGATTGAATTTTCAGTGATTGCGGCTGGAATTATCGCAAATGCTTCTGAACCACTTATCCAAGATTTGAAACAGTTCTCAAGACATATTGGACTGGCCTTTCAAATTAAAGATGATATTTTAGATGTAGAGGGAGAACGAGATTTAATTGGGAAAGATGTTGGAAGCGATCTAGAAAACGGGAAAAATACGTATGTTTCTTTAGCCACATTAGCGGGGGCTAAACAGCTATTGAACGAAGAAATTGAAACCGCGTTATCTTATTTGAATAAGATTTCATTCGATACGACCCTGCTTGCTTCAATTACTTGCTACATTAAAGACCGTCAAAGTTAATGTTAATAAAGGGGGCGATTAGGACTAATCGCCTTTTCTTATGAATGGATACGTCTGACAGGGGATGAAAACAGAAAAAGAGTGGTCATGATAGGAATAAACGTCGAAATATGGTATGATATAAAGGAATAGATAAAGATTAATAGATGGAACAAGGTTGGAGTGATTAGGATGTATGATATCAACAAGATTACGGATCCTTCATTCATCAAGAATTTATCCACTCAGGAAATGCAAGTTTTATGCGATGATGTTAGAACATTTTTAATTGATTCTTTATCACAAACTGGAGGACACGTTTCTTCAAACCTTGGGGTAGTCGAATTGACAGTTGCCATGCATAAAGTTTTTAATTCACCAGAAGATAAATTCATTTGGGATGTTGGACACCAAGTGTATACACATAAAATATTAACGGGGAGATCGAAAAAATTTAATACCTTAAGACAATACAAAGGATTATCGGGATTTCCAAAGCGTGGAGAGTCTGTGCATGATTGTTGGGAAACAGGACACGCATCAACCTCTATTTCGGCAGCGGTAGGGATGTCTTATGCCCGAGATTTACAAGGGAAAAACTATCACGTCGTCGCTGTCATTGGGGATGGATCATTGACAGGTGGAATGGCCTATGAAGCGCTTAATCATATTGGTCATACTAACCATCGACTCATTGTAATTATTAATGATAATGAAATGTCTATCTCTCAAAATGTCGGGGCGCTTCATAACATTTTTGGAAATTTACGAACGAATGCTTCTTATTTAAAAACCAAACATCGTGTAAAACGCTTGCTAAAAAATAGAGTTATTTTAAAACAAATGATGTCGCGTGCAAAATTACGAGTGAAACGTTTTATGATTGGGGAAAGTTTATTTGATGCGATGGGATTTAAATATTTAGGTCCTGTTGACGGACATAATTTAGAAGAACTGATTAAAAATTTAAAGGCAGCTAAAGCAGCAGATAAACCTGTGATCGTTCACGTTAAAACGAAGAAAGGAAAAGGCTATTCGTTTGCTGAACAAGATAAGCAAGGGATATGGCATGGCGTTGGAAAGTTTAATAAAGAAACGGGTGAACTGGCCATCAAGAAAGATGAGCGTTTCATTTCGTGGAGCCAATTGATTTGTCATATTTTAATCGAACTGACCAAGCATGATTCCCGAGTGGCAGTTATTACACCAGCCATGATTAACGGATCCGCCTTGAATGATTATCAAAAAATGTATCCTGATCGATTAATTGATGTCGGAATTGCTGAAGAGCATGCCGTCACGATGGCAGGTGGGATGGCCACACAGGGGATGAAGCCGTTTGTCTCGATTTACTCGACGTTTTTTAAACGGGCATTTGACCAAGTTCATCATGATATTGCGCGCCAAAAGTTAAATGTTGTTTTTGGTGTTGATCGTGCGGGAATTGTCGGAGCTGATGGAGAAACTCATCAAGGAATTTATGATATTTCTATGTTAAGACCCGTTCCTAATTTGACAATGATGATGCCAAAAGATGCTAAGGAAGCTTGTGATTTATTATATACTGCTTATCAGATTGATGGGCCTGTTGTCATTCGTTATCCGCGTGGAGAGACTTTAAAGACGACGATTGATTATGAATCGTTTAAAAGAATTCCAGTTGGATCGTGGTCTGTGCTAAAAGAGGGAACAGATGCTTATATCATTTCAATGGGACCAATTCTAGATGAGTTTATCGAATTTACCCAAACGTTACATCAAGAGGTGGGGATGGATGTCGGAGTCATTAATGCGCGATTCATCAAACCATTAGATATCAAATTGCTAGATGAGTTGGCAATGAAAAAAGTTCCACTTGTTGTTTATGAAGAGTCCGCCGTCATCGGAGGACTTGGAACAGCTATTTTAGAATATTATAATGAAACAAACCAAAAGGTTGAGGTGAGAAGATTAGGAATTCCTGATCTTTATGTCCAACATGGAAGCGTTAAAGAGGTGCTAGCAGAATTACACCTTACGCTAAGAGACGTTGGGCAGGAACTTCAACAAGTCATTCAAAAGTAGGTCGGTGTCAAAACTATATGAAAAAAGAACGAATTGATGTATTATTAACACAATTAGGATATTTTAACTCTCGTGAGAGTGCGAAACGAGCCATTATGGCGGGATTGGTATTAGTGAATCAGGAACGCATTGATAAACCAGGTGAAAAAGTTCCTGTTGAAGCCATTATTACCGTTAAAGGAAATGTTTGTCCTTATGTCAGTCGCGGGGGTCTAAAGTTAGAAAAGGCAATCCAAACGTTTGATATTGATTTAAATCAAAAGACGATTATTGATATTGGCTCTTCAACGGGTGGATTTACGGATTGTGCGTTACAAAATGGGGCGAAGTTGTCTTACGCGGTTGATGTGGGGTATAACCAACTCGATTGGAAAATTCGCCAAGATGAACGAGTTGTTTGTATGGAACGGACGAATTTTAGGTATATGACGCCAGCCGATTTAGCTTACGGGGCTCCGCAATTTGCGTGTATCGATGTGTCGTTTATCTCCTTAAAAATCATTTTTCCTGTATTAAAACAATTGTTGGAAAAAAACGGTGAGGTTGTTGCGCTAATTAAACCGCAGTTTGAAGCAGGAAAAGATCAAGTAGGGAAAAAAGGAATTGTCCGTGACCCGAAAGTTCATATTAAAGTCGTTAAAGATATTTTAGCCTTTATTACGGCTTTAGATTTAAGTGTTCTCGGTCTGACGTATTCCCCGATTAAAGGTGGAGAAGGAAATATTGAATTCTTAGTGCATATCGGATATTATGATAAGGTTTGCACGCAAGTAGATGAAAGAGAAATTGAGCGTGTGGTAAGTGAGGCGCATCATCAACTTTAAGACGCGTGTTTTAAACACAGCTCTTTAAAAAAGAAAATAGATTGAGAGAAATTAATTAAAAAGCATTCATCGGATGAATGCTTTTTTTTATGTTAATCGTTGAGGATAAAAAAAGATCATTTAAAAAGATGAGAATCTCTAAATCTATGACTTGAAATCATTGAGTTAGATATGATAAGATAATTTTATCGAACAAATGTTTAAGGGATAACCCTTTAGAGTAGGTGATGAATATGTTATCGCATTTATCAATTAAGAATATGGCAATTATTGAATCGTTAGCCTTAGATTTAAAGCAAAATATGACGGTTTTAACTGGAGAAACGGGAGCCGGAAAATCAATTATTATTGATGCTATTTCCCTTTTGCTCGGTGATCGTGCTTCTACGGATTTGATTCGTCATCATGAAGAAATGGCGGTGATTGAAGGAGTCTTTGAGGTTGAGGAAAACATGCCATTGAAGGAATATTTATCGCAATTAAATATGACAGTTGAGGATCAATTAGTCATTAAACGGACGATTAAACGAGTAGGCAACGGCCAAATACGAGTCAATGGTGAGTTATTATCAGTGACTCAATTAAAGGAGATTGGCCAATATTTAGTGGACATTCACGTTCAACATGATACCCATCGTCTTTTCCATAATGAATATAATTATCAATTGATTGACCGTTTTGACGTCACACATGAAGCAGAAAAAAAGGATCATGAGTATCGGATGGCCCTTTCTAAATATAATCAGGCTAAACAAGACTATCTCGCTTTTAAACGAAATGCAGATGAGACACAAAAAAGAATGGATCTTATGCTTTTTCAAAAAAATGAGATTGAAAAGGTTCAATTAAAGTTAGGAGAGCTTGAAGAGCTAGAAGAAAGACGAAATCTTATTTTAAATTCAGATAAGTTGCATAAGACGTATAGTCAAATTTTACAATCTTTAACGAGTGACGGAGGGGCGTTGGAACGTTTGTACCAAGCGTATAATTCAACGCAGCACCTTTGCTCGATTGATGAATCATTGTCGCCATCTGTGACTCAGATGGGAGATATTTATTACGGATTAGAAGATTTTATTAATGTTATTTCCTCTAAATTAGATGAATTAAATTATTATCCTGAGGAACTTGAGGAAATTGAAAGTCGGTTAAATGAGCTCCAACAATTAAAGCGTAAATATCGCTTAGAGATTCCTGAGATTATTGCTTATTATGATCAAATTGTTCACGATTTGTCCATGATTGAGGACGTTGAGCAGTATGAGACGTCGCTTTATCGTGCGGTAGAGGAAGCCTATGAGAGTGTCATTACTAGTGGTGAGCAACTGAATGAAAAACGGATGGAAATTGCTAATGGGATTAAAGCTGAATTGGTTGAAGAATTACACGATCTTCAATTATTTAATGCCCAATTCGATGTAGAATTTAAACGTTTAAACACAGAAGATATTTTAAATACGATTTTTTTTACTCACGGAATTTATGAGATTCAATTTTTATTAAGTACGAACAAAGGTGAGCCATTAAAACCTTTAAATAAAATTGCTTCCGGTGGTGAGCTTTCACGAATTATGCTGGCATTAAAAACGATTTTGCATCGTGGACAATACGTTTCAACAATTATTTTTGATGAAATTGACACAGGTGTGAGTGGTCAAGTTGCTTCGAGTATCGGTTCGAAAATGAAAGATATATCGCAGGACAAACAAGTGCTTTGTATTACCCATTTACCTCAGGTCGCGTCGCTTGCGGATTATCATCTTCACGTGAGTAAGAATGAAAAAAATGGTCGCACGATTACGCAGGTTAAAGAATTGACAGTCGAGGAGAGAGAGCTTGAAATTGCCCGAATGTTAAGTAGTGATAATATTACGGAATCAGCACTCCTTAATGCAAAGCATCTTTTAATGCAAAATTAAAGAAAAAGAATTCCTTATTTTTGTTTGCTTAAACAGAAAATTGGAATTCTTTTTTTTAGATATTTGTTATTTAAATAGCCATAATAATAGTGTAGTTCGTGTCGAAGAAAGTTGAAAGGAGGCGCAATATGAATAAAAAAATAAATCAAAAAAGGTTTTTAGTTCATAGTCTATTAGTATTTGTCTTCTCTTTATTAAGTATTAGCGCCCCTGCACAAACGTATGCATGGGCCCAATCTAATAATGACCAACTTTTGCATATTGATGAAAAACGAAAAATATATGAAGTTTCGACCAAACAAGCACAACCGTCAGCTTCTAAAAAACAAGCCAATGAGCGCTACATGTTAATTCCGGGGGGTGACGCCATTGGAATTAAGATTCAAACGAATGGATTAGTCGTTGTTGATACCTATCTTGTGAATACGGAAGATGGAACGATTAATCCGGCTAAAGAGGCTGGTGTCATGAAAGGAGATATGATTTTAGCTGTTAATAACCAAAAAATTTCAACAATCGAGGAATACAAAGAACAACTAACGCTTTCACAGGAAAGTAAGCAAATGATTTTAACCATTGATCGTCAAGGGAAAACAGAAAATATTACCGTTCATCCTGTGGTATCGACGGAAGGTGTGTGTACGACCGGGCTCTATTTACGTGATAAATTAGCGGGAATCGGGACATTGACCTTTATTGACCCCGCTTCTAATAAATACGGTGCCCTAGGACATGAAATTATCGACCAAGATACGAATCAATTGGTAAGTATCAAAACGGGTGAAATTATTAATTCCAATGTTTTATCTGTGAGAAAGGCGACGACAGGAAAACCTGGTGAAAAAGTAGCAGACATTTTATTCGATGAAAAACTAGGAACGCTTGATAAAAATAATAAATTTGGTGTTTATGGTTTGATGCAATCCAATGAAATGAGCCAAAAAGAGTTAATGCCGATGGCGTATATGAACGAAGTAAAAAAAGGACCTGCACAAATTTTAACGGTTTTGAACGGAAATAAAATTGAAGCCTTTGATATTGAAATTACAGAAGTGAATGTTCAAAGTGAAAAAGCAATTAAAGGCTTAAAATATACCGTCACGGATCCTCGTCTATTAGAAGAAACTGGAGGTATCGTTCAAGGAATGAGCGGTAGTCCGATTATTCAAGACGGTAAAATTGTTGGTGCGGTGACCCACGTTCTCGTTCATGATTCAACGTTAGGGTATGGAATTTTTATTGAGTGGATGCTTCAAGAAATAGGAATCGACTATCCGGCTCAAAAAACATTAACGAAAGTTGCTTCTTAAGTCTTTAGTTTTTTTTCGACACTTTTTGACAAAGATTCGTGAAAAGGGTTTAAAAAGAAATAAAAGACAAAAGGCGATAAAAAAAATTTGTCGAATGTGTTTAAGAAATTTTGTATTCGCGCAAAAAAAATAAAGTAATTATTGAAAAATGTAAGGAAGTGTAATTTAATAGATATATAACCGGAAAAATTAGGGGGCCAAAAAATGAGTAAATTAAAAGTTTTATTAGCAGATGATAATAAAGAATTAATCACTGTACTATCAGAATACATTACCTTGCAAGAGGATATGGAAGTTGTTGAAGTAGCGGGGAATGGGAATGAAGTTTTATCTGTTTTAAGACAACGCGAGATTGATATTTTATTATTAGATGTTGTTATGCCAGATTTAGATGGAGTAAGTGTTTTAGAAGAATTAAAAGACAATCCAACTTTATATAAACGTCCACGCCATATTATTATGTTTACTGCTTTTAACCAAGAAAAAATCATGATGCGTGCAGCTGAATTAGGGGCTTCATATTTCATTATGAAACCATTTGAAATTAATAAAATTGTAAAAATCATTCGTGATATCAATACACGTTTTGATACAACAGAAGTATCAAAACCGATTAATAATTTATATACAAACCAACGCCCAGTGATGAAAGAATTCGACTTAGAATCTGAAATCACAAACATTTTACATGAGATGGGTGTACCTGCTCATATTAAAGGATACTTATATTTACGTGAGTCAATTAATATGGTATATAATGATATTGAGTTATTAGGATCGATTACGAAAGTTTTATATCCAGATGTCGCTAAGAAATATAAAACAACTGCTTCACGTGTAGAACGTGCGATTCGTCATGCCATTGAAGTTGCGTGGAATCGTGGAAATATCGAGGCCATTTCAAATATCTTTGGTTATACAGTAAGCGTTTCAAAATCAAAACCAACGAACTCAGAGTTTATTGCGATGATTGCTGATAAATTACGCTTAGAACATAAAAATAAAGTGGCGTCATAATTGATTGACGATTTAAAAGCATCGGAAGTTTCCGATGCTTTTTTTATGTTTAAAATAAAACGAACCACTGAGGGTAGTTTGCATATATTAATTCAGAATGGAGATCCCTCAATCTAGAGGGGAATCAGTTAAAAGAAGGGAGGGATAAGGTGATTAGGGGAAATACTCTCTTAATCCCTTAGATCAAATATGGGAGATTATAAAATTCATCATTCTCATTTAACGTGTAATTGTCCGTATTGTCAACAATACCGACGATCAGAGGTCAATTCACAAGGTTATGCTAATCCTCTGTCATCAGTGAAGGAAGAGGTGAGGGAGGAGGTTCGAAAAGATGATCAGTTGTCTTCGGTAAAAATATTGACACACGCCGTGACCCAAGAGTCTATGATGATTGATGACGAGGTTATTTATGTTCCAAAAGTCTTACCGCCTAAAAAGGAAGAATTCCGTGGAGTTTGGATTACGACAGTTCGCAATAACGATTTTCCAAGTGAAGCCGTTTATGAAAATGGGTTTAACGTGGAACGATTTAAACAAGAATTTTTACAAATTCTTCAACGATGTAAGGTATTAAAACTGAACGCTATCTTTCTTCAAGTTCGCCCAGAAGGAGATGCTTTTTATGAATCAGCGATTAATCCATGGAGTGTCTATTTAACAGGAGAGCAAGACGTAAAACCGGATTGGGGGGACTTTGACCCGTTAGCATGGATGATTTCTGCCACCCATCGTGTCGGTATCGAATTTCATGCCTGGTTTAATCCGTTCCGTTTAACGCCAGCAAGTTCTACAGAATCGACGAAACAAAATTTACTTCAGACATTGAGTGACACACACTATGCAAGACGTCACCCAGATTGGGTTTATTATTTTAATCATCAAATTTACCTTGATCCGGGAGTGCCAGAGGTCCGTGAGTTCATTATTCAAACCGTCATGGAAGTCGTCCAAAAATATGAAATCGACGCCGTTCATTTTGATGACTATTTCTATCCTTATTCTTATGAGACGGAAGTCGATGGCGTTGTTCATGTCGTCAGCTTTGCGGATGAAAGTCCGGATTATGCGACCTACGAACGTTACCATCGCCCCGCTCAAAGCGTTTTAGAGTGGCGGGAATCTAACATTAATCAATTGGTTTATTCATTGTCTAATGCGATTAGTGAGTATAATCAAACGAATAAAAAAAGTATTGCCTTTGGAATTAGTCCTTTTGGTGTTTGGGCCTCTGCGGAGGAGACTGGGGGAATCGGCTCTCAAACGTCTCCTAATCAACTTTCTTCGTTAAGTGAGTTTGTTAACTCAAAGCTTTGGGTAGACGAAGGATGGATTGATTACATTGTTCCACAAAATTATTGGTCATTTTCCGATCCTCTTTCTTCGTTTGCAGAAGTTGCAAATTGGTGGAATAAGATTGTGAGTGATTCCAAAACACAACTTTATATGGGAATTGGTCTGTATCTTTATAATGAAGATGCACAAAACCCTGCCTGGCAAAATAAAGATGAGGTTGTCAATCAAATCAAATATCTTAGCCAACTCAATCATGTCGATGGCTACGCCTTTTTTACCTATCATAACCTCGTGATAACCACACTTGATTTACCGGGACAAGCGGTATTAAATCAGGCGATTTTAAGTTTAGAAAGTGAAGTTTTAACGACTTATAGCTTAGTTCCACCAAGACCATGGTTACAGCAAAAAGAAACATTGCCGGTTAGTCATTTAAAAGTCACCCCTTGCGATGAAGGGTGTTTATTGATTCAGTTTGAAGATACATTAGACAATAATAGTCAATACTATGTTATTTATCGTGTGTTGCGAACAAATTTCCGAGAAGAGATAGATCTCTCAAATGCTAGTTACATTTTAGATGTGGTTGGGAAAAATAAAGGAGAAGTGGTTCAATCGTATACCGATACAACCGCAGATCCACATCATGTGTATACTTATGCCGTAACCGCTTTGTCTCAAGCACAAGTTGAATCGACGCCGATTTCATATATTTATGTACCATAAGAACGATTAAGTTTTATTTCATCAAATAATTCTTTCCGAGCAGGGTTGACTGGGGAAGAATTATTTTTTATAATAGTTAAATTAATAATCAATCAGATACTAGTTTAGGGGGGACGGCGATGAATGAAGAAATTAAATCTTTAATTGAGCAGGCAGATAAAGCCATTCGCAACGAAGAGTTTGATAAGCTAATGGATTTTTACACAGAGGATGCAGTTTTAGTCATTATGCCTGGAAAAATAGCCCAAGGTAAACAAGAAATTAAAGAGGCCTTTATTAAGATTGCGGCTTATTTTAAAAATAGTTTAGTTCCTACTCAAGGGAAGATGACGATGATTGAAGCGGGAGATACGGTTTTAGTTTTATCGCAGACTTTATTAGAATCAGATAACCAAGCTGAGAGTGAGTATGCCATGGAACGTCGAGCAACATATGTTTACCGTAAAGTGGATGGTGAATGGTTGTGCGCCATTGATAATTCCTATGGAACAACCTTATTAGACTAAAAAGAAAGAACGCCCTTTATGAAAAGGCGTTCTTTCTTTTGATGAGAAGGGATAAAGATATAATAAAAAAATCATTTACTGTTTAGTGGTCAGTAAATGATTTTTTTATTAAAAGAATGGCATATCGCGTAATCCGACGATGCTAATAATTAATGAAATAACAGGAACAATAACAAATGATAAGGCAAGAACGAGTAATAAAATTTTTGTTCCTTTCATCTTGTTTAAATTATGTGGAGCTTTTTTAGCCATATTAAATTCACCTCATAGACAACTTTTGCTATAATGATATGTGTAACTGAATCTATTATAATATATCTATCTAAAAAAAGGAAGAGGGTTTACTGTTGGAAAAACCTATATTTAGAATTATCTTCCATATTGATTTAAACGCCTTTTTCGCCTCGTGCGAAATTGCTAAACGTCCGGAATTGAAGGCGTTGCCTGTTGCGGTGACGGGCGAAAAATCATCTAAACGTGGAATTGTAACAACAGCTAATTATGTCGCAAGAAGCTACGGCGTTCATAGTGCGATGCCACTTCTTCAAGCCAAAAAGAAATGCCCACAATTGGTCGTGCTAGCCGCGGATTTTAAGTTATATCGGCAAATTTCTAGGCAATTTATGAATCTTCTTCACGAGTATACGAATCAAGTCGAAAAGGCATCAATCGATGAGGCTTACTTGGACGTCACTGCTTTGTTTCATGAGGAGAAAATGCATCCTTTGCAATTAGCTCAAACGATTCAACAACGGTTATTAGCGGAATTAAAGATAGGGTGCAGCATTGGGATTGCACCGAATAAGTTTTTGGCCAAAATGGCGTCGGATATGAAAAAACCAAATGGGATTACGATTTTAAGAAAACGTGATTTGCCGCATCTTTTATGGCCGCAACCGATTGAAGAGATGTTTGGAATTGGAAAAGCATCGGCCCCTAAATTAAAGCAATTAGGAATCGAGACGATTGGTGATTTAGTTCATTACCAAGAGGTTGAAAAATTAGAGTGGATGTTTGGGCATCAACTTCTAAAATGGGTTGAAAATGCTCGAGGAGAAGATCAAAGTCCGGTTGATCCAACGAGATATGAAGTGCCATCGAGCATTGGACATTCCACCACCTTTTTTAAAGATTATTATTTTGAACAAGAAATTAAAGAAGAAGCCAAAAAAATGTGTTTAAAGACGGCGAATCGATTGAAAAGTTACGGACTCTACGCCAAGACGGTGACTCTTCAATTAAAAGATGCGACGTTTAAGCAGACAACGCGTAGCTTAACATTAACCAAGCCAATTCAACATATCAATGAGTTGTATCCATTAATTGAGGAGTTATTTGATGAGCACTGGGAGGGGCAACCGTTACGGCTTATCGGGGTTTACACGACGAATTTAGTTCATACGAATAAAGTAAAAGAACCGTTGACGTTATTTAATTATCAATCGTTTGTTGAAGAGGGAAAAATCAAACAGACAATGGAAGAAATTAAAAATAAATACGGGGCAGACCTGATTCAAAAAGGATTTCAGAAAGGAAGAAAAACATAATGGAAAATTTAGAAGAAAAACAGCTGACAACAACAGAATATTACCGTAACTCATTTTTAAGGGTGACGGAGGATGACGTGTTATTACCCAATCAATTAGAGGCGAAACGCGTCGTTGTTCATCATCCTGGAGGCGTTAATTTAATCGTATTAGATGAAAAGAATCGTTTGATTTTAGTGGAACAATACCGTTATCCAGTTGGGCGTCTAACCCTTGAAACACCGGCTGGAAAAATAGAACCAAACGAGCCACCTATCGTGACAGCAAAGCGTGAGTTAGAAGAAGAAACAGGTTATACGTGCGAGTCTTTAACAATGGTTGGGCGCTTCGCAACTTCTCCAGGGTTTTGTAACGAATATATTGAAAATTATTTAGTCCTTCATCCTATTAAGTTAGAGCAAGAGGTTCAAGGAGATGAGGATGAATTTTTAAACGTCTATCATTTAACTAAAGAGGAGGCGTTAGCAGCTATAGAAGACGGGCGAATTTGCGATTTTAAAACGGTCTATGCGATTCAATATTTAATGTTGACGCAACGGTGGTAAGAACGCAATGATAGAGCCAGCGATTTTTTACACGAACATACGTTAAATCCCTGATAACAACGTCGGAATGTGGCTGTTCATCAAAGTTACGATCTACGAGTTCGCCTGCTTTTCGTCTCACTTGAACAATGATACGTCTTGGTCGATCCCAACTCTTTGCTTGGTAATCAAACTCCCATAAAATTGTTGAGAGTATTTGAGTGAACAATCCGCTCATAAGTCACCCGTCACTTCTTGTGCTAATCAATCTAACGTTGCGTCCTTCATATCTAATGTTTCGCACAATTTATGAGGGTCGCAAGAACACTCGTGACTTCAGTCGTGGGAGGTTCAAAACGTGAGAGTACAGGGAAAAAAGAAACGACATTTGGTAAGGTATAAACATTGCTCGCACGAAGCTCAACTTTTAAACAGTCTCCAGTCATTCCATCAAAAGCCATGAGAGGATGAAAGCTTTGTGCCTGATAGTGGGCATTAAAGGCCTTCCTATATTGATGGCCATAGGTCTGAAAATGAGTGGAATCCACATCAAAGATGAAATGATTAGGCGTTTCGACTGGATAAAATTACGCTAATAGTTTTTGATTGATGAGTTTAAATGGCTTGCTTATTTCCTTCGTCAATCGATGAGTAAAACGAGATAAAGTCGGTTGAGAAGCTAACGAGGGCTTATCAAGCAAAGTAGTTAATAAAGAGTCAACTCGTAACTCATCCGCATCATCAACACAGTGATAACTAGCAATGGTTTGATAAATTTGTTGGAGACAAAGAAGGTCGTGATTCGTATGGATTCGAATCGCCTGATTAGTCTCTGAATAAAAGGATTATTTTAAGCGTTCTGGAAACTTCATGTGATGCATAAATTCTTGGATTAACAATAGTCCCGCATCGAACGTTAAAGTCTACCCTTGAAATTATGTTTAATTTTTTGATTGAAACGAAGTTGTTCTGGATGTATCATAAAAATGTAATCTCTCTTTAGTTTGGGTTTGGCGATTAAAACGATATCAACTGAGAGATTATTTTCATCGCAAAATGCTTCACTTAAAAGGTGAAATAAAAAATAAAGAAAAAGCGTTGATTCCACTATGGGCTCAACGTTTTTTGTATTTTTAGGGTGAATAATTTAAGTTTAAAATTTTTCTCTATGTTAGACAATCTTGTTGTTATCTTGAATAAAATGCCTCAAATATGATAAACTAATATTAAACGAATGTTCGGGGTGACTTAGGCCAACGTTGAATGATATAAAATCTCATATTTTAGCTTTAACTAATGAGCAACAAGCCAATTTATTGAATTATATTTCAGAAATTTTATCTCTAAGCCCTGTCTCAATGCAAGATTGTCGAGAAGCTCGTTTTTCTAAAGGGAAAGCTTGTCCTCATTCTGAAAGCTATGAGGTTTTTAAATATGGAATCTCATCAGGTAAACAACGCTATAAGTGTAAATCTTGTTTTCGAACATTTACCGACTTTTCAAAATTAGTTTTATCGGGTTCTAAATTGCCTTTAAATTTTTGGTTAGAATATTTCAAAGATGATAAAGAAGTTTTGAAAGGAAAAAATATGATTCTCCAAACAGTATCAAGTCAATTGGAACTAAACATTGAAGATTATAGAGTTAGAACTGCTTTATTTAGATGAGTTATTATGTCTACTATTTATTGTTAAAAAATTCCATCGCCTATATAATAAATATAAGATGATATATGGAGTGATTAACAATGAATAATGAGTTAGTTGGACAAATGATTGTATTTTGTGTAATTTCTTTAATTATAGGTGGTCTTGGATTTGTACAGTATAAATCGGATATTCTTTTTAACGTTGGATTTAACAAACAGGAATATGATTCAAAAATTGCTTCTAAAATAGTTGGATTACATATCATGATTTCTGCATTGTTTCTCTTTATTCTTCCCATTATTTTTTATCAATTTAAAGAGTTTAAGAACTTTCAAACAGTAGAGGTGTTAATTACGATTGTCCTTGGAATATTAATGCTACTAAGTGTTAATATTCAATTGAATAGAAGAGCTAAATTATCTCCTAAAGCAATAAAAAAACAATGAACCTAATCATTGTTTTTTTATTTTTAACAATTTCACTAACAAATTCGTCTAACAGAGCCAAATTTTTTAGATTTATCACGAGTCATTATGAAAAAATTACCCTAAATTATGAGGAGAGGGGAAAAGATATTTTGATACAACGTGTCAAAATGCAGAGCTCGTGCAGAGGGCTAAAACACTTCAGCATAAATGCCAATTGATAACACCGATCTCCCCCCTTTACGTGGTCGGTTCACAAAAAAACTTCACGACACTCTTTGGTTGTGAAGTTCTCAAAATTAGAAAAATTACAAAAAAATTAGATAGTGGAGCTTATTTTTTCGAAAAATAAATTAATCCTATACACATCCAAATATTCGGAATGAAATAGAAAACTTCATTATTTATTAAAATAGATATTTTAAGTAGAAACAAAGATATCAGTACAAATAATAAAATCTTTTTCCTATACTTATCTAAATAATTAAATCTTCTAAAAATAAAAAATGGTACGCCAAGACTTAATATAACTATAAACGACATCCAATAAGCCCACCGATTTTCAGATTAATAACATCCATAACCATATCCCTCCGTTATGTTTCTATCAATTAAACTCATATATAGCTTACAACATCCCCATTGTTTGTTATATAAAGTGGTGTGAAATTTCTATGCATTTTTATTTTCGGAGTTAATTTTATTATCAAAAAAATAGTTTATCTTCTCCTTAAAAAGAAATTAGTCTTTTTTTGATAATTGAAGTAGTACCTGATCAAGTAGACAGTTAATAAAAAGCAAGTTTATGCGGGATGAAGTCTATATTTAACTGGACTCATACCGGATTTATTTTGAATGCGGTTTGTATGATAATAGTGGATGTAGTTTGATACGGATTATTTAACTTCCTCTAAGGTTTGTGGTGAACTAAAGAATGGCATCTCTGCTTTGCGGTGGCGGAAGAAGTTTTCAATACAGGCATTATCCCAGCAATTACCTCTGCAAGACATTGACTGTGTGAGTCCTACATCAGCTACTTTTTTTATGTGATTTTTAGCCTTGATCGGGATGAAGAATCGCATTTTTTTCTAAAGAAAGTTGTTTTAACTGATCAAGTACTCGATAAGCTTGTGCCATATTTTATGATTCACCCTCGAAAATTAACGCATGCTGTTCGAGGAGATGAGGATGAATTTTTAAACGTCTATCATTTAACCAAAGAGGAGGCGTTAGTAGCTATAGAAGATGGGCGAATTTGTGATTATAAAACGGTCTATGCGATTCAATATTTAATGTTGACGCAAGGGTGGTAAGAACGCAAAGATAGAGGACAGCATTCATTTGAAGGGAATGATGAGTTTTTTGATGAGGAAGTGACCCGATGATTTCAGACTGAATGAAATAAATAAAAAAATAAACTTATTTAGGCATAATCCTGGGTCTTCTTTCATAAGGTGGAAGAAGAAGGGGGGAAGTGCTCATGGTCGCACAAAAACGTCGCAAAAAATCGTTCTCGTATGTCTTATATGTTATGTATGTCTTATTACTACTTGTTATTATTGGTGATATTATTGGGGCTTCGCTTTACGTTAAACTTGAACAATCATCACAAAGTTTAATGGTGAACTATGTGAATGAAAATATTAATTCGTTTGATAAAGCCAATTGGTCGTTTAACCAACTCTTTTATAAACAGTTTATGTATCAAGGAAGTATGTGGGTGTTAGGATTAAGTGGAGTGGGGGTTATTGTTAACTTATTCTTAGTCTTCTTAAAAGGGGTCATTGCAGGATTTAATGTTTTCTTTATTTTCCAAGCATTATCACCTTTTCAAGCTATCCTAGCAAGTTTCCTTTGGTTGATTCAATATTTATTCATTTTAGGTGTGACCATTTTAAGTGGTTACTTTAGTGTTCGTTTTGTCATTATGGCGGTAAAGATTTTATTCTTTAAGAAAAATAAAATGTTATTAAAGAAACATTTACTGTATTATTTTTATCAATTAGTGATTATTACGGCGCTAACGCTTGTAACAGCAGGAGTGACTTACTTTATTCAACCGCTTGTTTATCAGCAATTTGAAAACGCTGGAAAATCAGAACCTGTTCAACAATCCGCAGATGATTTTATTTCAACGTCATCGGAGGCAACCGCTAGTTAATGATGCAAATTCATACCCATTTCGAAAGGGACGTGTTATAATGAATTATAACAAAATTTAGATTTAGTAAGCTGGTGAAAATATGACACAACTTTCGACATATGAAGCAATCATTATGAAATCGGGATCAAAGTTAACGAAACAACGTAAACAAATATTAAAAGTCATTATGGATCACTCGCATGAACATTTTTCGACCGAGGAGCTTTATGATTTAGTCAAACAGGTGGATGAATCGATCGGAATTGCAACAGTTTATCGAACACTTGAACTCTTTGAAAAGTTAGGAATTGTTCGTAATGTTAAAATAAAAAACGATGGCATCAACTACTATGATGTCGTTGATTTGGATGAAGAAAACCACTTCCATCATCATTTAATTTGTACGACGTGTCATCAAATTATAGAAATTGCCGATGAGCTCGAATCATATGAGAGGTTCGTTGAGCAGAAGTATGGTTTTGTGGTGACAGATCATGATTTAACGCTTTATGGAATTTGTGCCGAGTGTCAATTGTTAACTCATCGTGAAAAACCTCTACAACAGTAGAGGTTTTTCACGATTAAAGGAGCGAGATTTGTGGAAAAAGAAAGAGAAGTTGAAAATTTTTTAACCTATCTAACAATTGATCGTGGGCTTAGCCTTAATACAAAGGAGAACTATGAACGCGATTTATTAAGTTATTTAGCCTTTATGAAAGAGGAGTCTATCGTCAATCTTAGTGAGATAAAACGGGAGCATATTCAAAAATACCTCATTACCCTGTATGAACGCGGATTAAATACAAAAAGTGTGGCACGCCATCTATCTGCTATTCGGACCTTTCATCAATATTTAATGATTGAACGCATTTGTCAAAAAAATCCGTGTGATTTAATCGAAAGTCCAAAGCTTAGTCGCGACTTGCCTGAAATTTTGAGCGTCGCCGAAGTCGAACGTTTGTTGGAAAGTTTTACAGAAGAGACGGCTTCAGATTTACGTAACCATGCGATGGTGGAGCTTTTGTATGCGTCTGGGCTTCGGGTGAGCGAGCTACTTGCGTTAAAGCTTGAAGACGTGCATCTTTCGATGCAGTTTATTAAGTGTCGGGGGAAAGGAAATAAAGAGCGTATTGTTCCAATTGGGGAGCTTGCAGCTGAAGTATTGGAACGTTATTTAGAAACGGCACGGCCGAAACTATTAAAGAAATCAACCGATCTCTTATTTTTAAATCGTTTTGGTGATTCGATGTCAAGACAGGGCTTTTTCAAGATTCTAAAAAAACAAGCCCAAATAGCGGGGATTACTAAAAGTCTATCCCCCCACAAGCTAAGACATTCCTTCGCGACGCATTTAATTGAAAATGGGGTGGATTTACGGCTTGTTCAGGAGATGCTAGGGCATTCTGATATTGCGACGACGCAAATTTATACGCATATGAGTAAGGAGCATTTAAAGGATTTATTTGAGCATACGCATCCTCGAGCAACGATGCAAAAGGAGTAGGACTCGCCAATTTTAAAAAAATAAAATATAATAAATAAGTAAAGATAGATTGTTAAATACTAAGTAGGTATTTAGTTATCGTTAAGAAAGGACGGTAGAGATGAAGTATAATCGTATATTTTTAATTATTATGGATTCTGTAGGTGCAGGGGAATTGCCAGATGCGAAAGAATATGGTGATGCAGGGGCAAATACGTTAAAACATATTGCCAAAGCTGCGAAAGGATTAAAAATGCCGTATATGGAGGCATTAGGACTCGGAAATTTAACGGAGATTGAGGGCGTTCGCCCGACTCAACCAGCCAAAGGATATTATACAAAATGTGAGGAATTATCGGTTGGAAAAGATACGATGACGGGTCATTGGGAAATCATGGGGCTAAAAATTACCCAACCTTTTAAAACTTTTACAGAAACGGGATTCCCTCAAGCGTTAATTGAAGAGTTAGAAGCGCGTACTGGACGTCAGGTGATTGGGAATAAATCAGCTTCAGGAACGGAGATTTTAGATGAATTAGGCGAAGAGCATATGAAGACTGGGGCTATTATTGTTTATACTTCTGCAGACTCTGTGTTACAAATTGCGGCCCATGAAGACGTTGTTCCAATTGAAGAACTTTGGAACATCTGTAAAATCGCACGTGAAATAACGATGAAAGAGGATTGGAAGGTGGGACGTATTATCGCGCGTCCATTCGTTGGTGAGAAAAAAGGTGCGTTTAAACGAACATCTAATCGTCATGACTATGCCTTAAAGCCATTTGATCGTACAGTTTTAAATGAATTAAAAGATGCGAAAAAAGAAGTGATTGCCATCGGAAAAATTAACGATATTTATGTGGGAGAAGGTGTCACAGAAGCAATTTTAACGAAATCGAATGAAGACGGAATGAATCAACTTCTTCACGTAATGGATCAATCGTTTGAAGGATTAGCTTTTGTAAACTTAGTAGATTTTGACGCGCTTTACGGACACCGTCGTGATCCATTAGGGTATGCGAAATGTTTAGAAGCGTTCGATCAACAATTAGGGGACGTTTTAGCAAAAATGAAAGCGGATGATTTACTAATCGTTTCAGCAGACCATGGAAATGATCCGATTGCACCAGGAAGCGACCATACACGTGAA
This sequence comes from Turicibacter sp. UBA7094, assembly GCA_002493395.1. Lineage (GTDB taxonomy): Bacteria > Bacillota_I > Bacilli_A > MOL361 > Turicibacteraceae > Turicibacter. The sequence continues at coordinate 39,210 of DKYS01000007.1, forward strand.
TATATTCCAGTCATTATGTATTCTCCTTCCATGACAGCAGGGGGAGAATTACCAATCGGTCAAACATTTGCGAATATTGGAGCGACTGTCGCTGAAAACTTTGAAGTTAAAGCGCCATTCATTGGCCAAAGCTATTTAAACCAACTCAAATAATTGAAAACAAAGGAGTAGGATTAAGACAAAAGACATTCATCTTTGAACGAGTTTCGATTCGAAGATGAATTTTTTTTATGCCGATGAAGTGATTTTTCCTATCTTTTTCCGTTTTTCTTTTTTAGGGTGAAAAGATAGGGAATGTTAATGAATTTACGCATTATTTTTAAGAACGAAGGAGAATTTTTGTTTTTAGGTCTGGAATAGGAATGAGAAGACGAAAAGTGGAAAGACTATTAAATAATGTTAGAAATTCAAAGGTGATGATTATGAAGAAATGGATGTTTCCGTTCTTATCTAGTGTGGTATGTGTTTGTGTGGGGTGTTTGGTAGCACAATTGAAGGGTGGAGATAAAGGAGTTCAATCGGTCTCTTTAACGGTCGCCGTCCCACAAGAGAAAGTGGTCGGAACAATCCTAGATGAGGATAAAAAGCCGTTAGTCGCTGAAGTGCGCTTTTTTGATTCCGAAGGGGGATTAGTTAAACGGACACAAACGGACTTAGAGGGAAAATATGAAATGTTATTAGATGAGGGGTATTACACCGTTGAAGTATCGAAAGGTTATGAATATGAGTGTCAGGTCGTTTCGATTGAAGTGAAACAAGGACAGCCTGTTCAAGTTGAACCCATCGCTTTGAGCCGTTTAATTGATTGGGGGGCAAAGGACTATTATTGTGGCGATTTTAATCAAAGATCTCACTTTAGTCCAGATGGGCAAAATACAATAGAGGAGATTTTAACCGCGAATTTAGCAAGTGGGTTGAATTACGGTGCCTTGGTAGATGAAAATACGGTTGATGGGAGCGAAGAATGGAAGTCGCTTGCAGATAAAGTTAATTTTCTCGCGATTTCAGGTCAAACCTTTACTCATCATCAAGCGTCATACATCGCGTTAAACACGTCTGATTTAGTCGTGATGGAAGAATCATCGCCTTTGGAATCTTTAGAAGAAGTTGGTCATCAGATTCATGAATCAGGCGGCTTATTGATGACGGATGCTTTAAATGATTCACTTTCGCAGTTGTTGACGCAAGGGGTGATCGATGCCGTTGAAATTTGGAATGGACAATTGGTCCCACCACTTTCTCATTTAGAAGAAGTCGATAAGGAATTTAGGTTGAATGAGACACGAAAAGAAAAATGGTTTGAATTGCTTTCGCAGGGGTTAAAACTACCGGCGCTAGCTAATTCTAATAATCGAAATATTAACGGAGATGCAATCACGGCAACGATGACTAAAAATGACCGATTTAATCAATGGTTAGTGGATGGAACGACGATTGGATCGCCAAGAAATTATATTAAGTTAGAAGAATTAACACCAGAGGGGGTTGTAAAAGGGATTAAAGACGGTCACATCTTTATGACCAATGGACCTTTAATGGACATTACACTAAATGATAAGACATTTGGGGATGAGGTGTCGGGCGTGACCGATGCAGAAATCACTTATTTAATTACGTCTAGTCAATCAGAGTTAATGAGTTTAAACATTATTGGCGATGGAAAGGTGATTCAGACAATTCCATTAGCAAAGAATGTTCCTAACTTAGGGACGATTACCTTAAATTTATCAGACTGTCATTGGGTGGTGTTTGAAGTCCTAACAACATCCTACGAGTATGCGTTATCTAATCCCATCTATTTGAAAGCGGAATAAAAATTACACAAACGACGTCGAACTATTGAATAATGTGTCGTTTTTGAGTAAAATAAAGATAAGTTGAACAAAGATGGAGGTCTAACATGGTTAAACATATTGTGATGTGGAAAATTAAAGGAACAAACGGATTAACAAAAGAAGAGACGGCTCAAGAAATTAAGCGTTCATTAGAAGACTTGAACGGTAAAATTGAAGGACTTCTTCGTTTAGAAGTAGGAATTGACTTTTTACAATCAGAGGCTTCTTATGATGTCGTACTATACTCAGAGTTAGTTGATAAAGCGGCTTTAGAGTATTATCAAACGCATCCATTACATGTGAAAGTGGCAACAGAGGTTGTTAAACCAGCTGCAACTTCACGTATTGTCGCGGATTATGAGTTATAAAAACTAAAGCAATAACATGATCGTTATTGCTTGTTTTTATTACAACGATGTTGTGTTATGAGGACATTTTTATTTTAGACTTAAATCATCAGAGCTAATGGTTTATTTTTCACTAAAGGGAGAGGCTAGCAAGCATGAAAAACAATCACGAAGCATACAATTTAGTTTTTGGAATATCGATTTATGATATTTTTGGTTTTACATCTCATCAGTATCGGTCGCACGATTCGAATCCAGGACGAGTCAAAGTCTCTTTTGGTGGAGTGTGCCGTAATATTGCAGAGAATATGGCGAGAATGGGTGCAAAGACAAAATTTATTTCTGTTTTAGGAAATGATGAAAAAGGAAAGAGCATTTTAAAACATTCGAAGTCTATTCATGTCGACATGAGTGATTCTCTTATTGTCGAAGGGGCTTCGACACCAACTTATGTTGCTATTTTAGATGAGAAGGGAGAAATGGTTTCTGCGATTGTGGATATTGATGTAGATCACCATTTAACACCCGAGTTTATTGACTCAAAGTCAGCAATTATTGAAGGGGCAGAGTATATGTTCTTTGGAGCAGATAACCCTCAAATTTTAGAATATATTGTGAAAAAGTATGATAAAAAAACAAAATTCGTCTTAGACCCTGTGTCAGCAGCAAAGGCGACAATGATTAAACATTTATTACCTTATTTCCATACGATAAAACCTAATCGACATGAGGCAGAGGTACTTTGCGGTTTTAAAATTAAAACCATTGATGACGTGCGTCGTGCTGGAAAGTATTTTCTTTCATTAGGCATCCAACATGTTTTTATTAGTTTAGATGCAGATGGGGTTTACTACTGCACTTCTGAGGAAGAGGGCGTGGTTAAACCTAATCAAGTCGATGTGGTAAACGTCACGGGTGCAGGAGATTCCTTTATCGCGGGTGTAGGTTATAGCTATTTGAATCAACTATCTGTTTTAGAGACAGTTAAACTTGCACAGACGATGGCGATTATTACAATTTCACATGAAGAGACCATCCATCCAGAGATGGAACTTAATCATGTGAAAGAAAAAATGGATGAAATTGATTGGTCAATTACGATTTTTTAATTGAATATTTTCCGACAAAAAAGGAGCTTCTTAACGTAAGAAGCTCCTTTTTTGTCGGA
>DKYS01000007.1:42850-49787 GCA_002493395.1 Turicibacter sp. UBA7094
TAAGAAGCTCCTTTTTTGTCGGACTTTAGAACTGTAACCCATTACAGAATAAGAGATGAAGTTGTCGTTCTGGATGTTAACGGTTACATCAAAATTATACATTGTATTAATTTTATGAAAACGATATAATCAACTTGTAACAAAAAGTAATGCGTTTACTTTCGAGGTTGTTAACAAGTAAAACCCTTAACGAGTGGGAGAGACACTAACATAAAGGACAGCAAGAAAAATAAAAAAGGAGTCGGACACGAGATGAATAAAGTATGGTGGAAAGAAGCCGTGGCTTATCAAATCTATCCTAGAAGTTTTATGGATTCAAATGGTGATGGGATAGGTGATCTCAATGGAATCATCTTAAAGTTAGATTATTTAAAGTCACTTGGGGTTGATGTCATTTGGGTTTGTCCATTTTATAAATCACCAAACGATGATTGTGGGTATGATATTAGTGATTATAAAGATATTATGGATGAGTTTGGAACGCTTGAAGATTTCGATCGATTATTAAACGAAGTCCATAAACGGGGAATGAAATTAATTGCTGATTTAGTCATTAATCATACAAGTGATGAACATCCTTGGTTCATTGAATCTCGTTCTTCACTAGATAATCCGAAACGGGATTGGTATATTTGGCGAGATGGAGTCGACGGAAAAGAACCGAATAACTGGGAAAGTATTTTTAGTGGCTCAGCTTGGGAATACGACGAAGAAACGAAACAATATTATATGCATCTATTCTCTAAAAAACAACCCGATTTAAATTGGGAAAATGAAGAGGTTAGAGCAGCCTTATATGAGATGGTTAACTGGTGGCTAGATAAGGGAATCGATGGATTCCGTGTCGATGCAATCAGCCATATAAAAAAAGAGGACGGATTGGTAGATATGCCAAACCCTCAAAAATTAAAATATGTTTCGTCGTTTGACAAACATATGAATGTCAAAGGAATTCATCCCTTACTTGCTGATTTGAAGAAAAACACGTTTGATCGCTATGACATTATGACTGTCGGAGAGGCAAACGGTGTGAAACCGGAGGATGCGCATTTATGGGTTGGAGAAAAAGAAGGAAAGTTCAATATGGTTTTCCAATTTGAACACCTAGGTTTGTGGAAGGATAACGGGAGTTCTGGGACGGATATCCGAGAGTTAAAGCAGATTTTAACGAAATGGCAAACTGGTTTGGAAGGTGTGGGTTGGAATGCCTTATATATTGAAAATCATGACTTGGCACGAATCGTATCCACACTTGGAGATGATGAAACTTACTGGAAAGAAAGTGCCACATCGCTTGGTATGATGTATTTCATGATGAAGGGAACACCGTTCATTTATCAAGGTCAAGAAATTGGGATGACCAATGTTCACTTTGATAAAGTAGAAGATTACCAAGACGTTCAAAGTACCGGTTTATATTATTCTAAGATTGATCAGGGAATGGATCATGAAGATATAATGGAGATTATTCGAGCAACTGCTCGGGGGAATAGTCGAACACCGATGCAATGGAACGATGACGTGAATGCCGGATTTACAACGGGGGTGCCTTGGTTAGCAGTTAATCCTAACTATAAAGTGATTAATGTTCAAAACCAAGAAGACGATCCAGATTCAGTTCTAAACTTCTATAAAGATATGATTGCCTTAAGGAAGTCAGATGATGTCTTTATTTATGGAAAGTATGAATTGATTCTTGCAAGTCATCCGGATGTTTACGCCTATCTTCGGATTTTAGATGGGAAAAGCGTCTTAGTCTTATGTAATCTGACTAAAAATAAAACGATGGTTGATTTAGATCAATTATCGGTATCAGCGGAACAATTGTTACTTGCAAATATGCCTGTTGAGGATCATGCAATCGTAACAGAGGTGGGGTTAAATCCGTTTGAAGCGCGCATCTACAGCTTAAATTAAGCTATGATGATATAAGAAGAATTATTAGGAGGAATAGTTGTGAAAAAGTCAGGGTTTATGTCGTTTGATTTCTGGCAAAAGTTTGGAAAGGCCTTAATGGTCGTTATCGCTGTAATGCCAGCAGCGGGGATTATGATTTCTTTAGGTAAATTAGTTGCGATGTCAGGTGGGGATATCACAGTAATCGCTACAATCGCCAAAATCATGGAAGAAATTGGTTGGGCAATTATTGGTAACTTACACGTTCTATTTGCTGTAGCAATCGGGGGATCTTGGGCAAAAGAACGTGCAGGTGGAGCATTCGCTGCATTAATCGCATTTATCTTAATTAACCGTATTACAGGAGCTATCTTCGGAGTAACAGGCGATATGTTAGCTGATCCAACAGCAACAGTTAAATCATTATTCGGAGCAGATATGATTGTTGGAGACTACTTCACTGAAATTTTAGGATCGCCAGCCTTAAACATGGGAGTATTCGTTGGGATTATCTCAGGGTTCTTAGGGGCGTCAATCTTTAATAAATATTACAACTTCAGTAAATTACCACAAGCATTAGCATTCTTCAATGGTAAACGTTTCGTACCATTCGTTGTAATCGGTGGTTCAGTTGTAACAGCTTTAATTTTATCAATTATTTGGCCATTCGCTCAAGGTGCATTAAATAACTTCGGTCAATGGATTGCAACATCTCAAGATACTGCACCAATCCTTGCACCATTCGTATACGGAGCTGGTGAGCGCTTATTATTACCATTCGGTTTACACCACATGTTAACAATTCCAATGAACTACACAGAATTAGGTGGAACATATGAAGTTTTAACAGGTGCAAATGCAGGTCAAATCGTTGCAGGACAAGAATCATTATGGTTAGCTTGGGTAACTGACTTAAATAACTTAAAAGCAGCTGGAGATATGGATGCTTATAACACATTATTAAATTCAGTAACACCAGCACGTTTCAAAGCAGGACAAGTTATTTTATCATCTGCATCATTAATGGGGGCTGCTTATGCAATGTTCCGTAATGTTGATAACGATAAAAAATCAGCTTACAAATCAATGTTCGTTTCTGCTGCATTAGCAACATTCTTAACAGGGGTATCTGAACCATTAGAATTCATGTTCATGTTCATTTCACCGGTATTATATTTATGCTATGCTATCTTAGCAGGTGCGGCTTTCGCTTTAGCTGATTTAATTAACTTACGTATCCACTCATTCGGTATTATCGAATTCTGTACTCGTATTCCAATGATGGCTAATGCAGGATTAACTGGCGATATGATTAACTTCGTATTAGGATGTTTAGGATTCTTCGCATTAAACTTCGGAGTATTCAACTTTGCAATCAAAAAATTCAAAATTGCGACTCCAGGACGTTTAGGAAACTATAATGATGAAGATAACGCTTCTGAAGCATCAACTTCAACTGTTGGAGGAAGCCAATTAGCAAACGATATCATCTTATTATTAGGTGGAGCAGAAAACATTGTAGATGTAGATGCTTGTATGACTCGTTTACGTGTAACAGTTAAAAATACTGATAACGTATCAGATCAACCAAACTGGAAAGCAACTGGTGCATTAGGATTAATCATTAAAGATAATGGAATCCAAGCTATTTATGGACCAAAAGCTGATGTATTAAAATCAGAAATTCAAGATATCTTAGGTTTATAATTTAGGAGAGTTTTTATGAAAGTATTAACCTTAAATTGTCATGCTTGGCAGGAAGAAAACCAAGTGGAAAAAATTAAACACTTAGCAGAAGTTATAAAAGAAAAAAACTATGATATCATTGCCCTGCAAGAGGTCATGCAATTAGTGAACTCAAGTGACGATGAAAAGGTCAAAAAGGATAATTATGCAGTCGTACTACTTCATGAATTAATGAAGTTAGGGGTAACAGATTATCAGTTTGTATGGGATTTTGTTCATATCGGATTTGATATCTACGAAGAGGGGTTAGCCGTGCTAACCCGTCTCCCTATTAAAAAGGCACATTCCTTTATTATTACGAATAATGATGACATTCATAATTTCCGTACACGTCGCGTTGTTGGCGTAGAAGTTATGAATGATGACCAACCAATGAGTATTTATTCATGTCATTTGGGATGGTATCATGATGAAGAAGAACCGTTTAAAAATCAAGTTGATCGCTTAGTTGAACAATTACCACAGAATCAATTAGCACTTATTATGGGGGATTTTAATAATGATGCTAATATCCGTAATGAAGGGTATGATTACTTATTAAGTAAAGGCTTAGTCGATACATATACGTTGGCTAAGGAAAAAGATAATGGAATGACAGTCGTGGGTAAAATTGATGGGTGGTCAAATAATAAAAAAGACTTACGTATCGATTTAATATTAAGCAATCAAGCGATTGAAGTTCAATCATCTCATGTTATTTTTAACGGTCAAAATAAAGAAATAGTGTCTGATCATTTCGGTATTGAAGTAGAATTAGCGCTATAAAATGAAGGATTCATTTGAATAGCCCGAAAGTTCCTCTAAAGATTTTCTTTAGAGGAATTTTTTTATGAGCAAATTTATAGGAAAATTAAATAAAAATGAAAACCAATCAGTTAAACACCTGACAAGGGCGTCTGACTGATTGGATTTTTATTTGGGAGTAGAAAAGGGGGAGGATAAAGTCTGGGGTTAAAATGATGAATCAAATGATTGTAGAGGAAGTGGAAAAGGTGAAAAGTTTAAGAATAGCTTTCAAAGAGACAGGAATGTGGGTGGAAAAGTTGGAATGAAACGTGTCAAAATTTAAGAAAAGATGCATCAATCCACTGAGTTTAAGTGATACTTACTATGTGGAGGAAGGTAAAAAAGATGAAGAACTTTGAAGTGGAGATTAAAAGTGTATGTGAGGGAGAGAGGGGCTTTTTAGTTCACAAAATTTATCAACTTTTTATGATGAATGTTATGCATGAAATAAAAAAGATGCGTCTTGTAAAATATAGGACGCATCTTTTAAATCTGATTTAGTTGCTTTTCTCTTCTTCTTTTAAGTTATTTGGCGTTTCAATTTCTTTGATTTCTAAGTTATGACGACGGTTATCGAGTGGATTTTTATTGATGTGGTACACATAAAATCCTGGTGGGCAGTTGGTTAAATAAGTATCTAGATAAAGCGGCCCCTCTGGAGTATGTGTTAAGACATACGGTTGTCCATTCGGTTTCTTTTTAGAAATCCAAGTATAGTTTTCGGTCACGACTTGATCTAAATCTTCCTTTGAAATGAGTGCTTTATTGACAATGTTTCCATAACGATCTTTTAAGTGAATCGCAACATCTCCATTTTCGAGTTGTTCATAATCATTGATTTGTTGACGATTATAAATTTCAAGGTTGCATTTACGGTTATCAAGAAGGTCTCCATTTAAATGTCGAATCGGAGCGTTTTTGCTTGTTCCTAAAATGACGGATTGGAGAGTCGGCTTAATGTAACGAGTTTTACCGTTTTGGTCAATTTTACTTTTTGTTTCGACCATGTAATCGTTAAAGTCTTTATTCCATTGAGCATACCAGTGCGAATAGCTTTGTACTTTATCTAAATCCTCTACATCGAATTGAGCCGTAAATGATTTTCCCTTTTTATTGAAAACCGTTAAGTTAACATAATCGTCAATGATCTCGTATTGATTTTTGTGTTGGGTTGTCATGTGAATCACCTCTAGTCGTTAGTCTTCGTTAGTTATGATGTCATTATAACAAAAGATAAGGCATATTTCTATGCATAAAGAGAAATATTGAGTTAATTTGTAACCCCTGATAAACGCATATGCAAAAGCAATGAGAAAGGAATAGATTAAGGTGTAGTTGAAATTCCAATAATTTAAGTAAAAGGGGATGTAGAAATATGTGTACTAATCGTACGAATACTAATAATTGTACTGAAAATTCAATTTTTAACTTTGAACCACAACAAAGTCGCTGTCGATGTCAAAGTGAAGAAGTGAAACCACGTCAACCTAAACCATGTTCAAATAAACAAGCGGAATCACGTCCCGCATCGGTCTCACAAAATGTCTTTTTAACTGGTGATTTTTATCAAATCAAAGAAGTAGAGACGCTCAATACGAATGATGCCCAACTTAATCAGGCCCAAACGGGGTGCCAGATGAATCCTAATTGTAGAGTCAGACAGGCTTACATGCAAGGATATCGCCAAGGATATCGTCAAGGACATGCGAATGGGTGTCGTCAAGGATATCGTAAGGGATTTAAAGACGGATATTGCCAAGGTGTTCAAACCGCTAATTGGTTGTCAACAGGTGAAAGTTGTTGCCGTAAAGAAGCAGAATTTAACACAGGGCTTTCAAACTCAGCTACAAACGGAGGGACTGCTGAGGAATTCTTCTTATTTTAAGAGAGGATGCAGGCCATAAAAAAAGAGTAGGGGATTTCCGCTACTCTTTTTTTGAGTGATTATTTAGCATCTAATGCTTTTTTAACTAATTCAACGTAAGGAGCAACGCTAATTGATACACCAGAAACGGCATCAGTGTGTCCATCTGCATCACTTACTGTTACTTTTGTTAAGTCGAAGTTATTCGCAACGATGAATTTTTGTAATTCATCCATTTGTTCATGCCATGCTAATTCTCCGCCCATGTCATAAGTTCCTTCTTCTGAAGCCGTACGTTTAGATGTTCCATCTGCTTGAATCATATCGATTGTTAAGTTAACAGGTTTTCCATTATCATAAACGATTTCGATCACATCTGTTCCTGATTCAGCTGGGAATTCTGATTTTTTAACCCCGCTAAATCCGAATTCAGTTTCTCCTTTTGCTACTGAGTCCATTAAATCTTGAACTAATTGTACGTATGAACCAACTTTCATAGAAACTCCTGTTAATGAGTCTGTATGTCCATCTTCATCAATTAAGTTAATTTTTGTTGTATCGAAATTGTTATCGATTAATGCTTTTTCAACCGCTGCAATTTGCTCATCCCATTGTAATGCGCCTTCTTCTTTGTTCATCACGTAT
>DKYS01000069.1:0-15243 GCA_002493395.1 Turicibacter sp. UBA7094
GTTAAAACCATTCCCCATGGTTGGTTGATTTGGGTTAAAGTTATTCCCCATCATGGGTTGGGGTTGATTGAAGTTAGCGTTCGTTAGGGGATTGCCTGGATTGAAGCCGTTATTTATCATAGAATTCATTCCTCCTGCGGGTGGAACCATACGTCCTGAAAATTGAGGACCCGCACTATTGTTGTTAGCCCCCATCATTGGATTAAATCCCATTCCTCCTTGTTGCATCCCATTAGGACCCGGTTGTTGTGGTTTGGGCGGATTTAAAAATTGGTTTAAGTAGAATTGTTCCATTTGTTCAACAGGGGATTTGGTTTTTTGTTTTTTAAGTTTACCAAACATGGACGAAGTCCTCCTTTCTTTTGTATAATCGAGTTTCAGGCCCCATTTAATCTCCTGAGGCTTGCTGCATGACGTTATGACTGCCGTGACACGCAAACCGTCCCCGAATTTTACGTTCAAATAACCGGGGCCTTCCACCTTTTAATATATTCTATGATTTATGTCTAGGATGTGTTATGATATTTTTGTTGAAAAAGTATGATTTTGTTGGAGGGTAAATTAGTGCGTTTAGATAAATTATTAGCTCATACAGGATTTGGAACACGTTCTGAAGTTAAACGGTTATTGAAGTCGAAGGTCGTGAAAATTGATGGCCAGGTCGCAAAGGATGCTAAAGTAAAAGTTGATTTAGAACATCAGATTGTGACCGTTTTTGATGAGGTTGTTGAGTATCGAGAATTTGTGTATTTGATGATGAATAAACCACAAGATTGTTTGAGCGCGACACGTGATCGTGATTATCGAACGGTCATCGATTTACTTGATGAATCGTATTTGATTTATGATGTTGCGCCAGCCGGGCGCCTTGATCGAGATACAGAAGGATTGGTTCTCTTAACAAATGACGGAAAGTTAGCGCATGAAATCATCTCTCCTAAAAAAGAGGTGTTTAAACATTATAGAGCCCACATCAGTGGTGAGTTAACAGAAGAAGCCGTGAAACGATTAGAGAGCGGGGTCGAAATTTTAGACGGAAACAATGACTCTTTTCTAACGAAGACGGCGAAGGTCCAAGTCATCGGTCCTGTTGATGATTTAACGGCGGTTGAAATTTGGATTACCGAAGGGAAGTTTCATCAAGTTAAGCGAATGTTTGCGAGTGTTGGGTGCAAGGTTGAATATTTAAAACGTTTAGCGATTGGGCAGTTGGTATTAGACGAGTCATTGGCACTAGGTGAGTACCGAGAGTTAACAGACGATGAGCTTGATTGTTTACGACGTGAGATTTAATAATAGCGTGAGGGGTCATTCTAAAGTGGCCCCCTTTTTATTGTTGAGATTTTTGTGACATTCACAATCGTGTGAAGTTGTGATACAATAAGGGCATTAAAAAGGCGGAAAATAAAACATTTTGTCATAAAAATTGAGAAGATTTTGTGAGGATGTTTGAGTCATGAATTATAGAAATCAGGAAAGGTGTTGGTAACATGCGTTTAAGAAAAGTAAAAGGTGCATCGGAGATGATCGCAGCACATCCTCAGATTGTTATTCCAAATGGTGAGGCGTTAAAAGGGAATTGGCAATCTGTTTTTGAAAAAAATCAACCCATTTATATTGAGGTTGGAATGGGAAAAGGTCAATTTGTCATTGGAATGGCCAAACAAAACCCTCATTTGAATTTTATTGGAATTGAAAAGTTTGATTCCGTAATGGTTCGAGCATTAGAAAAGGTTCTCGAGAACGAAGAACTTCCTAATTTGAAACTTTTAAAAATCGATGCAGAAGATTTAACAGATATTTTTGCTGAAGCAGAAGTAGAAGGCGTGTACTTAAATTTTTCGGATCCGTGGCCAAAGCCTCGTCATGCGAAACGTCGTTTAACACACGAGAATTTCTTGACGCGTTATGAACAAATAACAGTGCCCAATGGATACCTTCGATTTAAAACCGATAATCGTTTATTGTTCGAATATTCATTGGTGAGTGTGACAGGGTACGGAATGAAACTTGAAGATGTAGCGTTAGATTTACATCAACGAGAAAATTTAGAGTGGAATATTATGACAGAATATGAGGAGAAATTTAGTGCCAAGGGGCAGCCAATTTACCGTTTAGAGGCCCAGTTTAAAGGGAAAGAATTGGCATAGGAAAGTAGGGATGTCATTGAAAATTGTTGTGGGTTCAACCAATCAGGTAAAAGTAGGGGCAGTTATTCGCGTACTTGGTCCATTCGGTCATGAGGTGCATGGGATAGAGGTTTTAAGTCAAGTTTCTAATCAGCCGTTTAGTGATGCTGAAACGGTACTTGGTGCCGAAAATCGAGCGCAAGGAGCATTGGAATTTGGTGAAATAGGAATCGGATTAGAAGCGGGCGTTGAGTATTTAAATAATCAGTTATATCTTGTGAATTGGGGGGTATTAAAGACGCAGGAGCATACCTTTTATGCGGGTGGGACACGGCTACCATTACCCGACGAATTGCGCGCCTCTTTAGAAGCGGGAGCCGAACTCGGAGATATTATTGATGGTTACTCAAAACGTCAAAATGTGCGATCAAACGAAGGCGCAATTGGAATTTTAACGGCTGATTTCTTCAACCGGGAAGAAAACTTTTGTCACATTGTTCGATTATTATGGGGGCAATTGTTGCATCACGAAAATTGTTGTCGAAAATAAAAATTTGGTTAGAATCGTCTCCTATGGTATAATAGATTATATCATGTAATGAGGGGGCGATTTTTTTGTCGAAACAAAAGACTGATATGAACACGGATAAGGTAGGGAAAATGAAAAAGACGTCACATCAAATGAAGGAACAATTCGTTACCTTTATTAAATCACTAAAACGTAAAGAACAGACCACAGGGTTAAAAAATAAATTAAATCAAACAACAGAACATTCTTCACATCTTCGATTTGTGAATCGTGTGACAACAGCGATGAGTGGAATCGTAATCGTAGGATTAAGTATTGGTTTACTTTATATGGCTCAACCGATTGTAACCGCAGAGACGTTTGAAGGAACAATGGAAGATAGTATTAATGCGGCTTTTGCTTATAAGGGAAATAATATAAATATTAAAAATAGCACGTTAAGTTATCACATTCCAAGACAGTTTCAATATAAATGGTCGATTGGGGTTAATGATATTCTTAAATATAAAGACAACGAAGTCATTATGAATTATAATCCTCAATATAATGCTGTCGATATGAATAATGAAACATATAATCTATTACGTGATGAAAATAAAGCAGCTGGAAATGAAGTTTTTTATAAAAATTTTGAAATAGACGGGCAAAGTGGCTTTGTTCAACTCGTTCAATTACCCGAGAAATATTTATTGATGGTATTAGTTGATGGAACAAAGTTATCAGCAATTATTGATTATCAAGAGGCTCCTTACTTAACTTACAATATGCTAGTGTTAGGTCGCACAGCAATAGCTGATGAAGCAGGTGTTGCAAAAGAACTTCGTGTAGAAGAAAATGAACAAAAACAGGGAGAGTCACCGACACAAGCGAGAGCGGTAGAAGTCAACACCTCAGATCAGGAAGAGGGGAATCCATCGAATCAGGAGACTGAAAATAATTTTTCACAGACTAGTTCAACCTTGATAACAAATGAGGATCAGGAGGCACCTGTGGCAGGTGATTCAAGTCAATCCTCGGTTGAAGAGGGATCTTCTGAGTCTAAAGAGCAATTGATTCAGTTTGACTTCAGTAGTGAAAAACGTAATGAGGCCGAAAATAATTAATGAATGAAGAGGCTTAACGATTTGTTGAATCACAAGAGGAAAAGTATGGGGTTGAGACATTTCATTACCTATACGGTAAGTATCTTGAAAATACCGAAGATAAAAGGAATTCAACAAACGAAGTGAAGGAAAGAAAGCCTAAATCATGAATTGATTTTCAAAGAACAGTTAGCGCCCATCAATAAGGGACTAAACTGATGTTATGAGGAGGATTAGAAATGAAAGAGATTACAACAATGGAACAATATCATGAGGTAGTGAATCATGAGAATGTCATTATTTTGTTTACGGCTAATTGGTGTCCAGACTGCATGGTGATTAAACCATTTATGCCGAAGGTGGAAGAAAAGTTCTCGAATTATGAATTCTATACGATTAACCGCGATCAATTAATGGACCTTTGTATTGAACTTGATATTTTTGGTATCCCAAGTTTTGTGGCTTTCAAAAACGGACAGGAGATTGGGCGTTATGTGAATAAAGAACGCAAAACACGTGAGCAAATTGAAGGTTTCATTGAATCGTTGGCATAAGTCAAGAAAGATCAAATCGTCATGAAAAAACGTGACGATTTTTTTTAACATTCTTGAGAATAAAGGGCGTTTTCATGTATAATTAAGAGTAAACATTTGGGCAATTTAGGGTGAGACAATATGAAAAAAAGGAAAATTTTTGATATTGAGAAAATTGGTTTTGGAGACGAAGAGATTGTATCTCCATCAAAATCAGTCTCAATGGATGAGGTAAAACAACAAGTACAACCGATAATTAAGCCGGAGGTTAAACCGGTGATTGATCGACCACAAGTGATATTGAGTCATGAAATTAAAATGACACAAGAAAAAAACGGAATAACACCAACGACACGTTCGAAGGATGTAAAAGGGGGAACGCCTAAAACGGCAACGTATAAGCCGGTAGAGTTCGTTTCGCCAATTAGTGGGCGTCGTGTTCATCAACCTAAGACCGTTCATCTGGCGCATGGAAAATACCAGTTATCGACGGCAACTTTTGTTTCTGATGATGAACAGGATGGACTAGAACAAGTGATTGAATCCAAGGTGGTAAGCGGTGAAGAGGTAATTCCTGCTGTTTCAAATGAGGAGTTACATGAAATGTTTGAACAGACTGAGGAAGTTTCACCCTGTCCCAGTTTTACAACTGAGGAAAACACTTCTCAATTGGGAGAAGACGAAAAAGAGGTGGATCGATCAGTATCAGAAGATGAAGAACCTAACGAACCTTTAGTGTTAGAGGAAGAAGCTTCGATCGTTAAAGAGACACCAAGTCCTGCAGTCGAGCCTCAGGAAAATACACCATTGAAATCACAAACGGTTTCTAAAGTAACAACGCAGGAATTAGGATTAGAGGATGTCTTTTCGTTATTAGAAGAGGAGGAACAGCTTCCATCGATTTTCGATTCCATTCTTGCCGAAGGAGAAGCTCAAGAAGAGGAGTCGGATTGTTTGGTAGAAGAGACAAATCATCGCCAACAAATAGGTGACTGTATTCATCAAGAAAATCCCCTTTTTGACGAAGAAGAAAATTCATTTGAAGATGAAAACTTTTGTAATGAATTACTAGAACAGGTTCAAATTGTTGAGGATAAAGAAGAAGTCTTTTATTATGAGACACCGTCTTTGGAATTGTTGAATGAACCTAAACACGAAGATTCACTGGATGAAGAATGGATTTTAGGAAAGATGGATATTCTCGAACGAACTTTTCTTGATTTCGGAGTAAGGGTTCGATTAACGGGTGAATATACGCAAGGGCCAACGGTCACGCAAATTGAAATTCAACCTGAATCGGGAACGAAATTAAATAAAATTATTGGATTGTCGGATGACTTAAAATTAAGTTTATCAGTCGAGGAATTACGAATCGAGCCGATACCAGGAAAAAATACAATTGGTGTAGAAATCCCGAATCCTCAACGAAAGATGGTCTATTTAAAAGAAATTTTATCACGTCCAGAATTTATTTTACACGAGAGTCCGCTTTATATCGGGCTAGGTCAAGATATTTCAGGGCATCCGGTATATGCCGATATTGCGGCCATGCCACATGGATTAATTGCAGGACAAACGGGGTCTGGAAAAAGCGTCTGTATTAATACATTACTGATTAGTATGTTGTATAAGGCAAGTCCAGATGAGGTTCGCGTGATGTTGATTGATCCTAAGCGTGTGGAATTAGCTCCATATAATGCCATTCCACATCTCATTACTCCTGTTATTTGTGATGAACATAAGGCGGCACAAGGGTTAAGATGGGCCGTTGAGGAAATGGAGCGACGTTATGATCTATTTTTAGCTAACGGGGTTAAAGATATTAAATCATTTAATGAAAGACGCCATCAATTTGAAATAGATTATGCTAAATTACCTTATATTTTAATCGTCATTGACGAGTTAGCGGATTTAATGATGGTGGCCGCCCAGGAAGTTGAAGATTGCATTATGAGAATTACCCAAAAAGCGCGGGCGGCGGGGATCCATATGATTGTTGCAACGCAAAGACCGACGGTTGATGTCATTACTGGAACGATTAAATCTAATATTCCAAGCCGTATTGCGTTTACCGTTGCCCAAGCTAACGATTCACGTGTGATTTTAGACGAGAATGGGGCGCAAAATCTTCTAGGGCAAGGTGACATGCTATTTTTATCAAGTAGTACGAAGACAAAGCGGGTGCAAGGTGCTTATATTTCTAGCGACGAAATTGACCGAATTGTGGACTGCGTAAAAGGGAAAGGAAAACCGAAGTATTTGATTTCAGATGAAATCTTTCAACGCGGGAGTACGACCCCTCAGACTGATACCGACCCCCTATTGTATGAAGCGATGAATTTTATTTTTGATCGAGGATATGCGACAGCTTCTTCGTTACAAACGAGGCTGCGTATCGGTTTTAATCGTGCGGCTCGAATTATTGATACACTTGAGTTAAATGGATGGATTGGAAATCCTCAAGGCGCTCAAAAACAGCGGGAAATTAAGATTAGTCGTGAAGAGTTTGAGAGTTTAATGGATCAAACACGTCTTTAAATGAAATGAAAAATAAAAACGTTCCTTTGTCTGGTGTGACTGAGGGGCGTTTTTATTTTGGATGAAAAGATAATATGGAAAGAATTATAAAAAGACAGTTTCTAAATACCTGATAAATGATATAATAGTAAGGAAATTATGACGAGATAGGAGACGATTCGAAATGAGTGAAAAATACCATCTCATTGGGATAAAAGGTTCAGGAATGAGTGCATTAGCGCATATTTTATACGATATGGGATATGAGGTTCAAGGGTCTGATATTGAGGAGACTTTATTTACTCAAATTGGATTAGAAGCTAAAGGGATGAAGTTATATCCATTTGGACAGTCTCATATAGAGCCTGATATGACCGTGATTATTGGAAATGCTTTTAAGGACGACCACGTAGAGGTTGTTTTAGCAAAAGAAATCGGGGCTACTTGCGTTCGATATCATGATTTCTTAGGTTCTTTAGCTAGGAATTTTACATCTATCGCTATTTCTGGAACACACGGGAAAACAACGACAACAGGGCTATTATCACACGTTTTACGCCTAAATCACAAAACCTCATACCTCATTGGTGATGGAACAGGACAAGGTGTCAAATCAAGTGAATATTTTGTTTTTGAGGCATGTGAATATCAACGCCATTTCTTAGCGTATCATCCTGATTATGCGATTATTACGAATATTGAGCATGACCATCCGGATTACTTTAAAGATATTGATGATGTATTAGACGCTTTTAATACATTTGTTAGTCAGTGCAAAAAAAGAGTCATTGCATGTGGCGATGATGTAGAAGTCAAAAAATTACGCGACTCAAGCAAAATTATGACTTACGGTTTTGAACCGACAAATCAAGTCGTTGCATCTAACGTTATTAAAAGTTCAAAGGGAACAAGTTTTGATGTTTTAATTAATGGAGAATTCTATCATACGTTTGATACCCCATTTTTTGGAGATCATATGATTTTAAATAGTTTAGCTGTCATTAGCATTTGCTACTTAGAAGGAATCAATCAAGAAACGATTGAAAAAGATTTGTGTTCATTTGAAGGAGTAAAGCGTCGATTTGCACAAAAGAATTATCAAGATCAAATTATTATTGATGACTATGCCCACCATCCAACAGAGATTGCAGCAACATTAAAGGCTGTTCGTCAAAAATATCCGGATCGTGATTTAGTCGCTGTTTTTCAGCCGCATACCTTTACTCGAACAGCTGCGTTTATTGACGAATTTGCTCAAAGTCTAAATTTAGCGGATCACATTTATTTAACAGAAATTTTTGGATCGGCGCGAGAAGAAAGCGGTGCTGTTAACATTCAAACATTAATCGATAAGTGTCACAGTGGTCATTTGATTACGAAAGATACTGTCGATCAATTACAGAAATATCCAACCGCTGTTGTTGTATTTATGGGGGCCGGAGATATTAAAAAGTATGAGGATGCATATACAGCGTTAGTGCCTAGTATTTAAGGTAGGTTTTTTTAAGGAGAGGTAAGCATGATTTTAGCAACAGGTATTACATTAACATTAACACTATCAGATTTACTAACGATTACGATTATTGGATGTTTGATTATTTTAACCATTTACCTTGTTTTAACTTTAAAGTCGGTCATTCGTTTACTCAATGAATCGAGAGTATTAGTTAATGAAAGTACGAAGATTGTAGACGATGTTCAAGAAAAAACAAGAGTCATGGGGGACTATATGACGGATGCGTTAATGAATGGACACGGTATTTTTAAAATTTTTTCAGTGATGAATCGTCAGCGATAGATAAAGGATTGGCGAGGTAAAATAGTCTGAATAATTTTTAGGTGAAACGGTGATAATTTCTGTTAATACTTCATAGGATAATCTGAAATGGGTAAAATAGAAATTGTAAAAAGAAAGGTGGTTTTTATATGAAAAAAAGAAACGTCTTTTTCCTAGGTGCATTAATGGGAGCTGCGGCTGTGGCTTTATTTACACCTAAATCTGGACAAGAAATGCAAAAGGAATTATTACAAAAGCTTGAGGATCTTCAATCAAAAGTTAAAGATATTGAAGTCGATGAAGTAAAAGCTGCTTTTACAGCAAAATTGGATGATGTGAAAGAAGTGATTAACAATTTTGATTGGGAAACATCAAAAGCTGATTTAGAAGTAAAAGTAAACGAGGTTAAGGCGAAGTTAAACGAGATGATGACTCGTTTAGATGAGGCGAAAGATAACCTTAAAGACCAAGCAGAGTTGGCACAAGAAGATTTAGAAGAAAATTTTACAATCGTGATTGATACGGTTAAAGAACATGCAAAAGATATTGCTGAAGACGTAAAAACTCGTGTAACAAACGTATCAGATGATGCAAAAATTATTGCGACTGATATGGTAGATGAAGTTAAAAAGGCAACGGCAGATGTTGCGGATATCGCGATGAAAAAAGAAGATTAATAAGCTAATGGAGGCGTCTACTTCAACGTTCGTTTTGAAGCAGACCCTCCACTTTTTTTGTTCAATGAAAAAGAGTGATGTTACCCCGACATCACTCTTTGGGTGTTTAGCAATAATAACAAATCGTATAGCTTGTTAATAAATATTGCGGAATTAAATTAACTTTACATGGTTTAATCAAAGGCGCTAATTCATACGCATATGTTATGACTTCATTCATTGTTGGATGAAAATGAATATAATCTTCTATGTCTGGATCATAGAGTCCCCATGCCTCCTTTGAATAACAATACTGAATGTAGAGTTCTTTCATTATATCCCTCACTTTCAATGAGAAAATGTAGATTCATTATATAATGATAGGACAGTTTATTTTGTCGTTTTTACCCCATCTTTAAAAATTACCTTTGTTCATTTAGCATTTTTAAAGTATGAAGTGCCGCCTTATATTTATGGTTTTTTTCATAGAAAGATTGAAGGTGAGTAGAGTAGAGCTCAAGTCCTTGACGATCCTGTTGTTTTTTTGCTAAGGGGATGGCCTCACTTTGGAGGAAGATTCGAAAGGAATCAGACAGAGGGGGATTGATTAAGTAATGATAGAATTTCCATTTCAAATGATAGGGATGGGAAATGCTAGAAGGGGAATTTTTAAGTTGATGAAGTAAGTTCTTTAACTTAGACAGTTGCTGAGAATGGTAGTAAAGATCCATTAAAGCAGTGATGGCCTCTTCGTTTTTTGACTGGAGGGTAAGCGAATGAACGTACATTTTTTCGGCCTTAGGATAATCTCTAAGAGCAAAGTAGTAGTCGCCATACCGATTGTAAAGGGTTGGGATTTGGTAGTGGGGATCTTTAAGCGAAAGGGTATTTTTTATTTTTTCGAGGATAGGATAGGCGGTTGAGAAAAGTCGTGTGTTAATATATTCCTTACTTATCAAAAGTTCACATTCAATAACATAGCTTAAGGCATAGGATTTTAAGAAGAGGGCGCTCGCTTCATAGGCGAATTGTACAGCTGTTAAGGAGTGATGAGTGAGGGAATAGTGTCGGGCTAAAAAAAGAAAAAGAAGCGGTTCGTTTTGTTTACATTTAATCGTTAACTGGTAGGAAAGGTCATAGTAGTTTTTACTTAACTGTCCTTCAAACAAGAGATGGTAATAATATC
This sequence comes from Turicibacter sp. UBA7094, assembly GCA_002493395.1. Classification (GTDB taxonomy): domain Bacteria; phylum Bacillota_I; class Bacilli_A; order MOL361; family Turicibacteraceae; genus Turicibacter. The sequence goes on from DKYS01000069.1 coordinate 10,410, forward strand.
CTATAAATAAAAAATAATATTGAAGTTCGTCTAGGGAAAAATAAATAAGCATTTTTTCGAGAAAGAAGAGTTCTCTTTTGGCGTGGATAATATCCTTACTTAGAACGAAGAAGGAAAATTTAACAAGGGATTGTTGGTAGTGGAGGTTCATGTTTTCTTGATTTAAAGGAGAAAAAGAAAATTCACGCTGATAAATGGTGTGGCGAATGGGATGTAGCCAATTTTTTTTGGGAGGCGTTGGCTGATTAGGGAGGTCTAAGTGTTGGTAGAGGGCGTTTAGGAGTGTTGGATTAGGTGTGAGTTTTCCTGTTTCAATTTTAGATAAAGTTGAAGGGGTACAGAGGGAGGTGAAATCATCCAGTTTGAGTTTTAAAGAGAGACGTTTATCACGAATAAAAAAGCCAGGGTGGTAAGCTTCTTTTGTTGATAAACGGATTTGCATGATTTGTTTAGCTCGTTCGTAACGTTTCATAGGACACCTCGTTTAGTAAATGGAATATTATGTATACGCTTACAGTTTAACAAACTAGGGAATGGATAAGTATGGATAATATAGGTGAAAGTATGAAGGGATTTGACAAGTTAATCCTTATGGACGAAGGGCTAAAATAAAAGGATGATTTCTGTGAGTGACAGAAATCATCCTTGCGTGTTTGTAATTAAAATGGGTTATTTAAAAGCTTTTAATAGCTTATTAGCAAGACCGAGATAAGCAACACCTATCTCCTCTGTTGGGGTGAAAATAGAGTGTGAGAGGTTATTTTGCGGCTGACCAATCGGTAAAGTCGCGAGAAGATCGACGTTTAGAGCGTTAGCCACGAGTTCTCCTCCACCTGAACCAAAAATGGCTTCATGGGCGTGGCTCACAGGATTTTGATAATAAGACATATTTTCAACGACCCCAAGAATATGGTGGTTAAGGTTTTTTGCCATATAGCCTGATTTAACAGCGATATGTGAAGCAGTTGGGTGTGGGGTTGTAACCACGATGACGTGTGCTTCAGGGATTAATTTTTGAATATCAATCGCCACATCTCCTGTTCCAGGGGGAAGGTCGATTAACATAAAATCTAAGTTTTCATCCCACTCGACGTCGTTAAAGAAATGGTTGAGCATGCGGTTAAGCATGGGACCGCGCCACATGAGTGGTTGATCATTTTCAAGGAAAAATTCCGTTGAAATCACCGGGATGTCAAAGGCTTTTGGAGGGTAAATTTTATTGTTGCTTGCCAACTGAAATCCTTCTTTTTTCATCTCAAAGATGTGTGGGATACTCGGCCCATAAATATCGGCATCAATAATTCCAACTTTTTTACCTAAACGGGCAAGAGCCACGGCTAAATTGGCTGTAACCGTTGATTTTCCAACCCCGCCTTTACCTGAAGTAATGGCAATATAAGTGGTTTTTTTAGCGGGCGTATCCAGCTCTTCCTTTGAAGGGAGTTGCTCAAATTGTAGTTTAATACCCCGAAATTTATAATCGATTTTAATGAGTTTAGCTAACTGACGTGAAAGTGTTTTTTCTTCAGGGCCCTTTGTTAGACCAATGGCGATTATGAGTGTCACAATTGAATCTTTTTCATCGACAGCTAAGTGACGAATACTTTGTTGTTCACCCAATGTTTTTTGTGTACTTGGATCGACAAGTTGCTCAATCGCCTGTTTAATTTGTTCTTTTATACTCATCATTAACATCTCCTTTATTCAAACTTACAAAATACTTTATTTTTATTATACCTGAAATTTTTTAAAATGCCTGGTTTAACGCTCGATGTGAAGTGGAAAAGTCGAATATTCCGCTTCATTGAGTTGCGTGCAAAAAGGTTCGGGAAGGACGGCGCTATAGGCGGCAGTCACTGCCTGTTCGTGTTTGAGGATGGGATGTCCTTTTGATTCAAATTTACTGTAAAGTGGAATCGAAAGGTCTTTTTTTATGGTTTTTAAATAACGCTTTCCATTCGCCGTGGCCCCTAGAAGTCGAAGGTAGGGAACCCCATTTGTCAGTTGTAAGTCATGCACCCATTTTTTTTCAGTTTGCGTCAAAATGTTAGCACACATTCGTTGAATTCGTGTTCGAGTATAGCGTTTTGTTTTCACTTGAGCCATAAATTCTTCAAATGTTGAGCTCTTCAGCATCGCCTTATACAAGCGATTTTCAATGCCTTCTTCAATGTCATGAATAGTGACGAGCCCTTTTGGAGTGAGCGTTAATATTTTCTGCTTGAGAAATGGGAAATAAGTTTCCCACGTGTGGTAGGTTTTTGTTAAGTCATAATGTTTTTCTAAAAGTTGGGCGACGTTTGCTGGGACAAAAGCTTCGATGGATTGGCCCTGCTCGCGGAGGTTTCGAATGGAGGTCGCACTTGAAATCGTTTGGTGTGTCGGAGAAAGGTCGCGATAATCACTGTGGATGCGCGTAATCGTCCCCGCTTTTATTGGACTGTGAAGTTCACGAATGGCTTTTAGGTAGTAAAGACCAAGGGTGTTATTAGGTGAGGTAGCCAATGACTGATTAAGTTTAAATTGGTCAAATGTGACGGCACTGGCTTTTGGGAGACTTAGGCCTTTTTTTAGCTGCTGGTGTAGTAATTTTTTAAAGTCATCACGCTGTGTCAAGGCATCAAGATGAATTAATTCATCAATATTTCCGCTTTCGCTCCCAAAAATGAGTTCATTTACGTGTAAATGTGTTAAAATAGAAACGGCCCCTTTAGCAAATAAATCGGCAGATTGACAACTATAGACATAAGGGAGCTCAATAACGAGATCGGCGCCATTTAGGAGTGCCATTTTGGCTCGTTCCCATTTGTTAATAATTGTCGGTTCCCCGCGTTGGGTAAAATGTCCGCTCATTACGACAATTAAAACGTCAGCATTCGATTGTTGAATGCTTTTTGTTAGATGGTATAAGTGTCCATTGTGAAATGGGTTATATTCAACGATTAAACCGGTTGCTTTCATGTTATCACCTTCCTAGCCCTTTTATTATAGCAAAGAATAGGCGAGGAGCGATAAGTTTTTAAGTCTTAAACCGAGGTGATGGCTAGGTTTATTTGGGTGATGAGACAAGAAGTTTTACCAGGACGGGGATAAGTTTTTTAGCCGGTGGGCAAATTAAAAGGAGTGCCAGGTGATAAATTTATAAGATTACAATTCTTTTTGTTGAAAATTATCAATGGATGTGTTGACAATGGAATACAAAGTATGTATAATGTAATCTGTTGCAATTAGAGGTGATTGTAATGAAATGGGCAATTGCTCAGTTAGTCAAACAAGGTTCCAAAGTTTTTGAAATTGATGAACTGATTGATTTCTCTGACATTGTGAACGCACACGATGAAATTCGTAAACTTTCAAAAGTTAAAGTAACAGGAACTGGACAACTTCAAGGTAAAAAGGTGGTCTTTAATCTTCATATGGAAGGAACAATGACACTACCTTGTGCCGTTACACTGGATGATGTAGAGTATCCATTTGATTACGACTCAATTGAGATTTTCGTATTAGATGCTGATCTCTATGAAGAAGGTGAAGATGAGTATCTTGTAACTGGAACAACAATTGAACTTGCACCGATTATTTGGCAAAATATTTTGCTTCAAAAACCTTTACGTGTGGTGAAGGAAGGTGCTTACGAAGAAATGAAGAAACAAGGGATTGAATTTGAAACAGAAGAAGATTTGCACGAATCAGAACCTGAAGTAAAAGTTGATCCGCGATTAGCAGTTTTATCAAAATTGCTAAATGATACTCAAGATAAGTAGGAGGTGTCAACATGGCTGTACCACAAAGAAGAACATCTAAAACTGCAAAACGTAAACGTCGTACTCACTTCAAATTAGAAGTACCAGGTATGGTAGCTTGCCCACAATGTGGAGAAATGAAATTATCTCACCGTGTATGTGGAACTTGCGGAACTTACAAAGGACGCGAAGTAGTTAAAACTGAAGAATAATCCTTTATTAATGGGCCCATTAATAAAGATTAGCGAACCAGAACATTTCTGTTCTGGTTTTTTTTGTTGTCAAACTTGTGCTACCATCTTTGGTTAGGAAATATTTGGTTGGATGATTCTTATCCTTTATCGAAAACTTCAGCAATAGGATGAGAATCTGTCTAAAAGGTTTAGTACCTTGTGGTAGTGTTCATTGTATAGGGGGAACTTTTGTTGAAATGAGAACTTCAAATTGTAATGGGAAGGAATCTTGAAATTTGATGATGGCAAGGGAGATTAGTGACATGAGTAGTGAAAGAATCTGCGTTAAATTTATGATAAATCGACCCTATCGAAAACGATAAATTTGATTCAGACCCTCTAAATAAGTGTAAGTGAAACGTTGCCGCAGACCTATTTAGGACAAGGGCAACGTTTAAATAATAAGGACGTTGAATTTGCTTGATGACGATAGTATCTTAATTCATCAGAACGTAGTTGATGCGAATTGGGGTGAAATGAAAAAGGGGCGGAGTCTGTCAACCGTTACATCTTCTATAAAACTGAAGAATTTTGTAGGGTGAATCCTTTATTTTTGAAAAAAATGTGATACAATAAAGGAAAAATAAGGTATAGGAGTGAGAGGATGGAGAACTTAATTTATTCGACAACAGCAATGGCGCTAGGAATTGCGCGTCATGAGGTAACGATTGATGAACGATTAATGGGGGGGATGTCAAATTTAATGTATGTCGTCTCAGCTAAGGGAAAAAAATACACCTTCCGTATTCCGGGGAAAAATTCGGAGGTCTTCGTTGATCGTAAAGAAGAATTATTTAATATTCAAATTATTGACGGGCTTGGAATTAATAATAAGTTAGTTTACTTTGATACGAAAAC
>DKYS01000069.1:15550-15750 GCA_002493395.1 Turicibacter sp. UBA7094
GCCCATGAAGATTATCGTCCTTATGAACGTTTAAAAAAATACGAACAAAAAGTTATCGATTTAGGTTATACACATGATGAAAAATATACAGAATTGAAAACCTTATTTTTAAACCAACGAGACTTTTTAGATCAATTTGAAACGGTTATTTGTCATAATGATAGCCAAATTTCTAATATTGTTATCAGTGAAAAACAACC
>DKYS01000069.1:16118-27532 GCA_002493395.1 Turicibacter sp. UBA7094
GTTGGAAATAAGGACTTTGAACTTGCATTGAAATTTTTACCTATTTACTTAGGGCGTAAACCTGAAGCACAAGAACTTCGTCGCGTTTACTTATGGCGAGCTTTCCAATGTTTACAGTGGCATAATGTTGCATTATATAAAGAAATGATTGGGTTAAGTCAAGATTTAGGTGTTGACTTTAAGGCAATTGCGGCTATGTATTTGAAAAAAGCTGAAGAATTTTTAACTGGGGCCGATCAATATCGATAAAAGGAAAGAGTAGCGATTAAGCTACTCTTTTTGATAGGAAAAAGAAAAGGTAATGGCGAGATTTTGGTCTTGTTAATTTTAAAAAAAGTCTAGTAAGATGTTTCTTGTTTTTCTATGATTAGGGTGTTTGTAGAAATAAGAGTAACGGATATTATTTATAAATAAGGAGAAGCCGCGTGAGAAAGCAACCCGGGCTAAAATTTGAGGGTTGCTTTTTTCATAAGTCGGCCTTGCGTGTTATACACTTATAGTAAAGGTGTATGCTAAGTAGGGGGGATAAAATGGATGGGTTTTGTTGTTTAACGTTGGAACAAGTGTATGGTCATCGGATGAAACAGGCGGTTCTTTTGGATCCGTGTGTCATTGATTATGATGAACTCCGTTACTTAAAATTGTTACATATCGGGTATGATGGCTGTCCGCATCAAGGGGAATTAATTGTCCATCAATCCATTGCAAAGGAAGTTCTAGAGATATTTCAATCGTTATATAACCTAGGGTATCCTATTGAAAAAATGCGTCTGATGAGTTGCTACGATGGGGATGATGAACAATCGATGGCTGATAACAATAGTAGCGCCTTTAATTTTCGTTATGTGACAGGAGATGAGGGGAAAAAGTATTCGAAGCATGCCTACGGATTAGCGATTGATTTAAACCCACGAGTGAATCCCTATATTAAGGGTGATGTTATTTTACCGAAGAACGGGATTGCTTATGTGAATCGAGATCAGCATGCTTTGGGGATGATAAAAAAAGATGATGCCGTCTATCAACTGTTTGAAAAATATGGATGGATTTGGGGTGGAGACTGGGAGAGTCTTAAAGATTATCAGCATTTTGAGAAAAAGATAAAATAAAAATCCAGGGGGTTCCTGGATTTTTATTTGCGTTTAAATAGGACTTTATCACTTGTAATGTTTGAAGTCGTATCCCACGTGCTTTCATTTTGAGGGTCATAGGCTTCTAAAAATTCAATGACTTCTTTTGTCACTGCCGTTGGCGTTGAGGCTCCCGCCGTTACCGCAACGGTTTTTATGTTTTGTAACCAATTTAAATCGATATCGGCAACGGAGGCGATACGATGAGAGGGCGTATTGGCACGTTCAATTGAAATTTGTGATAAACGGGCAGTATTGTTACTATGTGGGTCTCCAACAACTAATGTTAAATCAGCTGCCCCTGCTTGATTGGCGACAGCTTCTTGACGAACTTGAGTTGCATTACAGATTTCCTTAATAAAGGTTGCTTGTGGGAATTTTTCTTTAATTTTTTCTGAGAGTGAATAGACGTCCCAAAGACTCATAGTTGTTTGATTTGTGATAATGATTTTTTCGTTTTCAAGGGAGAGCTTATCTAATTCATCTGCTTTTGATAGGAGATGGATGTGATCTTTATCAACACCAAGTGCTCCCTCCGTTTCAGGATGTCCGTGCTTCCCAATGTAAATGACATCATAGCCGGATTCGATATGTTCTTTCATTAACACGTGAGTTTTAATGACATCTTTGCAGCTGGCGTCGATGACGGTTAAACCTTTGTCTATTGCTTTTTGCTTCACCGATGGAGCAATCCCGTGGGCGGTAAAAATAACGGTTCCTGAGTCAATTTGTCCGAGTAACTCTTCGCGTGTTTTTGTTTTATCATCAATCGTAATAACTCCCAAATCATCAATCGCCTTCGTGATGTGTTCATTGTGAACAATCATCCCAAGGACGTAGATAGGGCGGGGTAATGATTCGTCTTTAGCTGCGTCTTGAACGATGTTTAGAGCACTGATAACTCCGGAACAATAACCTCTAGGGGCAATTTTTATGACTTTCAATTCATTCACCTCTGTCTTAGATTTTATAGTTATTATAGCATATTTCGACTTAAAACTCCTAATAATGAACAATATGGCTTGAATTTTATCTCGTATATTTGATATGATAGAATTTGTGTGTCAAAAGAAAGTGTAAATAACGAGTTATTTTCGTTAAGATAGATAGAAGTTAGTCATACTAACAGTGAAGGAGTGGTAGAAATGTCTGTACGTTTTGAAGAGTTAAAGATAAAGCCATATTTAAAGGAAGCTGTGGCGAGTCTACATTTTGAGGAGTTAACGCAAATTCAAGAGGAAGTCATTCCGTTAGCCTTGCAAGGAAAAGATATTATTGGACAATCACAAACGGGAAGTGGAAAAACGCATGCTTTCTTACTTCCAATTTTTCAAAAGTTGGATGAACAAATGCAACAAGTTCAAGCTGTGATTACAACACCAACTCGTGAATTAGCGGATCAAATTTATCAAGTAGCCAATCAATTAGCTTCATTTTCTGATCATCCAATTAAAATTAGTCGATTCGTTGGTGGGACAGATAAGCAAAAAACGATTGAAAAGTTGGGAACTCAGCCGCAAATTGTGATTGGGACACCCGGGCGTATTAAAGATTTAGCGATTAATGAACGTGCGTTATTCGTTCATACGGCTAAAATGTTTGTTGTTGATGAGGCGGATATGACGCTTGAAACGGGGTTTTTAACGGAGATTGATCAAATCGCAGGAACAATGGGAAATGACTTGCAAATGATGGTCTTTTCAGCAACGATTCCCCAAGCCTTAAAACCCTTTTTGAAAAAGTATATGACTGCTCCTATGCATATTCATATTCAACCTCGTCAACAAACGGCGGTTAAAATTGAGCATATCTTATATCCAACGAAGCACCGTAACCGTGTGAATATTGTAGCCAATTTATTAAAGGCATTAAATCCGTATTTAGCCATTATTTTCGTCAATACAAAACAAAGCGCAACAGAAGTGGCGAATGCGTTAACTTCAGCAGGTCTTCGTGTCGGTCAAATTCATGGAGATTTGACGCCACGTCAACGTCGTCAGATGATGCAACGAATTCGTAATTTAGAGTTTCAATACATTGTGGCAACAGATATTGCAGCCCGTGGAATTGATATTGAAGGAATTAGTCATGTGATTAACTATGAATTACCCCAAGATTTAGAGTTTTATATCCATCGTGTCGGACGTACGGCCCGTGGGAATTATGATGGAATGGCGATTACTTTATATGATTCTAAAGAAGAAGAATTATTACAACAACTTGAAGCGCGTGGAATTGAATTTAATTACCGCGAGTTAAAAAATGGAGAGTTAGTGGGAGTAAATGCTCGCAATGCACGTCAAAAACGTGTGAAAAAAGAAAATGAAATTGATAAAATTGCGAAATCAAAAATTCGTAAACCGAAAAAAGTGACACCAGGTTATAAAAAGAAAATGAAGGCACAAATGGAACAGGTCAAACGTCAAGAACGACGTAAACGCAAATAACAGAGGATGAGGTGAGGTAGTATGTTAAAAATTGGATCTCATGTTGGGATGGCCGGCAAGGAGATGCTTCTTGGGGCTGCTAAAGAGGCAGTTTCATATGGTGCAAATACGTTTATGATTTATACAGGGGCCCCTCAAAATACACGTCGTAAACCGATTGAAGAGTTAAATATAGAGGCCGGATGGGACTATATGAAACAGCACGGATTATCAGATATTGTTGTTCATGCTCCATACATCATCAATTTAGCCAACACGGTGAAGCCTGAAACATTTGAACTGGCAGTGGAATTTTTAGCGAAAGAAATTGAACGTTCGGAAGCTCTTCGTGCGTATACGCTTGTGCTACATCCTGGAGCACACGTCGGAGCTGGTTCGGAAGTTGGGCTTGCAAAGGTGGTAGAAGGTTTAAATGAGGTGCTTACAAAAGATACGAAAATTACGATTGCTTTAGAAACAATGGCAGGAAAAGGGACAGAAGTTGGGCGTAGTTTCGATGAACTTGCGTATATTTTTGATCATGTTATTCATAACGATAAACTGCGCGTATGTTTCGATACATGTCATGTCCATGATGCTGGCTACGATTTAGTTAATGACTTTGCCGGTGTTTTAGAATCATTTGATCGTTTAATTGGAAAGAAACAGATTTCTGTTTTCCATATTAATGATAGTAAGAACGTGATGGGGGCTAAAAAGGATCGTCACGAAAACATCGGATTTGGAGAGATTGGGTTTGAAGCCTTAAAGACTGTGATGTACCATCCAGATTTTAAAAAGGTTCCTAAAATTTTAGAAACGCCTTATGTTGCTGTGGGAGGGGATTCTAAAGATAAAGTTCCTCCCTATAAACAAGAGATTGAAATGTTTAGAAAAGGGGAATTTGACCCTAACAATTTAGAGCGTATTTTAAAAAGAATGTAAAAAAATAACCATCCGTTTTGGATGGTTATTTTTTGTTAAAGATAATACTCCGTTTAATACCAGTGATAAGTTCGTTATATTTTGATATGTTAGATGTCTTTAAATGAGTACGTAACTGGTCATGGTTTAAAGATAAGGATGTTTCATCAATAATCTCATTCCAATGGTTCGTGAGAAGATGATGAAAATTTATTAAATCATTCGGGTCAATTCGTAGGTCGTTTTTACAGTTTAGTAATAATAAATCCTCAATACTTAATTGCATTAAGGTCGTTTTTAGTAACTCATACATAGCAAGTCCCCCTTTGCGATAAATGAGTGGCACTTCTTTATAGTATGCAGTTTATGGAGGAATCGTTCGAAAAATGAATATCTTTTTTCGGGCAACGTTTACACGTAGTGTTTTCTTGATATTTAATGGTTTAAACGTGAAACAAACGATGGTCAGATTTTTTTGCATAAATGGAACATACTTGTTATGTAGAAACTTCACAACCTTTTAGAGCTATTATTAGAATGAGTGTAAATAAAGGTGATGAACGAGAGATTTGGGCGTAAAAAAATCACCAGTATGGAACTGGTGATTTTTTGTTAGTTATGTTGTTGTTCTCGCTCTTTTACAAGCAGTTGAATTTCTTCAACCAATGTATCAAACATTTGGTCTTCAGGTACTTTACGGATAATTTCACCGTGCTTAATTAGGATTCCTTCTCCACGACCACCAGCGATTCCGATATCGGCATTTTTCGCTTCACCAGGACCATTCACCGCACATCCCATCACGGCTACATGAATATCGTGAGGAATCGTTGTTAAGTAGTCTTCGACGCGTTGGGCCAATGGAATTAAATTGTACTGAATGCGTCCGCAAGTTGGGCAAGAAATGAGGGTGGGTGCATTTTTAATTAACCCAAAGTTTTTGAGGATTTCTCGTGCCACTTTAATTTCTTCGACGGGATCTGCACTTAATGAAACACGCATGGTATTTCCAATTCCTTGATGAAGTAAAATTCCAAGTCCAATTGAACTTTTAATGGTTCCTGAAAAGGCAGTTCCTGCTTCGGTAATCCCTAAATGAAGCGGGTAATTAAATGTTTTAGCGGCAAGTTCATACGCTTTAATAGCTAAGTCTGTATCGGAAGCCTTTAAGGAGATAATGATATCTTCAAATCCTAGGTCTTCTAAAATTTTGACGTGCAATTGAGCGCTCTCAACCATTCCTTCTGGTGTCGCCTTGCCGTATTTTTTAAGAATTTCTCGTTCTAAAGAACCAGCATTTACTCCAATTCGGATGGCGACTTGTTTTGCTTTTGCAGCTTCTACAACTTGGCGCACTTTATCTTCATTACCGATGTTTCCAGGGTTGATACGGATTTTATCGACTCCTGCTTCAATCGCTAATAGGGCAAGACGATAGTCAAAGTGTATATCAACGACTAAAGGAATTGAAATTTGTTTTTTTATTTCTTTTAAAGCTTGCGCATCTGCTTCATCTAAACAGGCGACGCGAACGAGTTGGCATCCGGCTGATGCTAATCGATTAATTTGTTCGACGGTTGCTGTTACGTCATGTGTCTTCGTTGTGGTCATACTTTGAATAATGACTTCATTGTTACCACCAATAAATAAGTTTCCAACTTTTACACGTTTGGTCTGCTGGCGATGTATTAATTGAGACATCGTAAATCACCCCACAATTTAGCTTCTTTTGATATAAAATGTGAAAATGACATTTCCTATCCGTCTTTAATTATATAATAATTCTAGAGTGTTTCAACTGTTATACAAAAAAATTAGGGGGCGAAGAGATGACGGAATATCCATTTTTACCATTACCTTATACTTACAATGCATTAGAGCCGATTTTAGATGCGAAGACGGTCGAAATCCACTATACAAAGCATCATAAGGCTTACCTAGATAAGCTCAACGTTTTAGTTAAACGATATCCTTCATTTTTTGAGGGGAAAAGTATTGAAGAGGTGTTAAGTCATCCTGAGGAAATCCCGGCTGATATTCGTCAAGAAGTGATTAATCAGGGGGGAGGATATGCGAATCATAACCTTTATTTTTATAGTTTATCACCAAATGGTGGGGGAGAACCTTTTGGAAAATTAGCGAAGGAAATTAAGCTTGCTTTTGGAAGCTTCGATCAATTAAAGCGATTGTTAGCCCAGGCAGCGACCAATCAATTTGGTTCGGGTTATGGGTGGCTAGTGCTTGATCAACATAAGAAGTTACGCGTTGTAAAGACACCAAATCAAAATTCACCATTAAGTGCAGGCTTTACACCGTTATTAAATCTTGATGTTTGGGAGCATGCATATTACTTGAAATATCAAAATCGGCGAGCAGATTATACAGAGGCCATTTTTGAAATTATTAACTGGGATGAAGTTGAGCGTCGCTTTGAGGAAGGGCTTCGTAAATAGGGCGAAAACTGGTTCAAATTTTTTTGAACCAGTTTTTAATTTTTTTAGGAAGTAGGGTACACTATTAATAATACGGGTGAATGAGGGAGCGTTCTTTGATTATTAGGAACCACAAAGGGTTATCAATCTGAGTAGGTAAAGTTTATCTGTTAACTTAACTTTTTTGATTGCGAGAACCATTACGGGTCATTAATCTAAGTTTGCAAAGTTTATCGACTAACTAATCCTCCTTGACTAGAGGGGAAGGTCCGAAGTCTTTTTGATAAAAAAGGGGATGTCTAGAAGAAAATAGCGGCTTATTAAAAAAATACCGAATCGACAATAACACCTATTTTTTTACACAAAAAATTCAAAAGACAGGTTTTTAAGTGTGATATAATAGGTGAGAAGTTAGCGTGGAAAGGTGCGGGATGGACGTGGATAAGTTTTTGAAACTAATCAAGTCATTAGTTTTTAGAATACAAGTATTAAAAGTCGTTTGTTTAGTGATGTTTGTTATCATTGCTTTCCGTTTATATGCGGTTCAAGTGAAGTATTCAGGTGAGTATCAAGCGTATGTTGATAAAACCTCAACAGTGGCCCTTCAACGAAATGTTCCTCGGGGTGTCATCTATGACCGAAATATGTCCGTATTAGTGGATAATGAAGCCGTGAATACGATTACGTATCAACGTTATGCGGATGTTAGCGAAGAAGAGATGCGAGAAGTGGCAGATAAATTAGCCGATTTAATCGAGGTAGATTTTAGTAAATTAACGTCGCGAGACTTAAAGGATTTATATTTAGAAACGTTTGCGGAAGAGGCTGAAAATTTATATACAGAGGAGGAATTGAAAGAATACGATGATAAAACGTTGTATCAATTACAATTGAGCCGAATAACGGATGAGATGTTAGCAAACCTCACGGATCATGATAAAGAGGCTCACGCTATTTTTATCAATATGAAAAAAGGGACGAATCAGACGTCGAATATTGTTAAAAAGGGGGCAACGGAGGAAGAGGTTGCTGTCGTGAGTGAACATTTAGAATCGATGCCTGGGGTCAATACGGAGGTCGATTGGGATCGAACTTATCCAAGTGTGGCTCAGTGGCACCCGATTTATGGACGGGTTTCAAGTTATGAACAAGGATTACCCGCCGTTTTATTAAATTATTATAAAGCCCATGACTATCAGTCCAATGATCGCGTAGGATTATCACAACTGGAATTATATTATGAGCCTTTACTCGGAGGATATAAGTCACAGTATTTGTTAACGAACGATGATGATACCTCAACCTATGATGAAATTTATGAAGGACAGCGAGGATATGAGTTAGTGTTAACGATTGATGCTGATTTGCAGGCAGCTGTTAATGAAATTGTCAAGGATGAACTTTTAAATGCGAAGAAAAACTCGTCGACAACTCAGTATTTACGAGAGGCCTATATTGTCATGACCAATCCAAATACGGGTGAAATATTAGCCATGACAGGAAATATTATCGAATGGGACGACGAAGCGAAAGATTATGTCATTTATGATAATTCTTTAGGAACGTTTCAGAATTCATTCACGGTAGGGTCAGTGGTTAAAGGAGCTACGTTATTAACTGGATTCAAATACGGCGTGACTACACCAGGACAAGTCGTGAATGATAGTAAGATGTATTTTAAGGGAGGACTTGAGAAAGGATCGTGGCAAACACTCGGTGCTGTTAATGATTTAACCGCCCTTCAAAAATCAAGTAACGTTTATTTCTTTGATCAGACCATTCGTTTCGGAGGATCATCTTATTCTCCTTATATGGCGTTAAATCTAGATTTAGATGTTTTTGATAAATATCGCTCAACATTTAATCAATTTGGATTAGGGGTCGCAACTGGAATTGATTTGCCAAATGAATCAACGGGGCTAGTTGAGGCTCAACGAACATCAGGGAAATTGCTTGACTTTGCCATTGGACAAGCCGACCTTTATACCCCAATGCAACTCGTTCAATATGTCTCAACCATTGCCACAAGTGGGAAACGTTTTGCGCCAACCCTTGTTAAAGAAGTTTACCTCCCATCTAATGATGATGTAAGTGGTAAACAGTTGGTTAAAGGGTTTGAACCTAATTTATTAAATGTCGTGGAAATAGATCAACAATATTTTGATCGAGTTCATCAAGGGTTTATCATGGCCTTGCAACAAAGTGGCGGAACTGGATATTCAACGTTTTATAAAGCGACTTATAACCCTGCTGGGAAAACAGGAACCGCGCAGGAATATGCACGTGATGCAGAGGGAAGATATATCAAGGATGCGAATGGTGATTTTATAGATGTCCATAGCCGAACATTGATTGCCTATGCACCTGCTGATAAACCTGAGATTGCAATTTCAGTTGTCGTTCCTCAATGTGAATTACCGTCTCAGTCGCACCCAATTTCGCTTCAAATTGGTGAACGCGCAATGCAAGCTTATTTTGACTTGAAAAAAGAACGATTAGCTGCTCAAAACGAGAACAGTGAGGGAAGTGGAGAAGAAACACCAACAGAAGGGACCCCAGTAGAATAGTAAAAAAATCACGAATGTTGTATAAAGATTGATGAAAAACGCCATAATAAAGGCGTTTGTTCGGTTAAAGAAGCACAAAAACAGTCAACAGTTGGTAACTATTTTTAAATAAGGGATAAATTACTTATAAATAGGACTTGAGCTACCGATAAGCATTTGTTATAATTTTTACACACGAGATTAAACAACAAAGTGACAGGTTATAGTACAAAATGATAAAAAAACTTTGTTTTTTACGTTTATGCGTGCTATAATGTAGAAGTTGTTATTAGAATGGAGGGATTTTAGTGCGAGTAAATCTTACATTAAAATGTACAGTTTGCGGTGAAGAAAATTACATTTCTAAAAAAAATAAACGTAATAACCCAGAACGTCTTGAGATGAATAAATACTGCCCACGTTGCCGTAAATCAACTGCTCATCGCGAGAAAAAATAAGGAGTCATCCTTTTTACTAATCCTGCCTTTTGGCAGGGTTTTTTTTATGCCGCGGATAGAATAAAAAATTTAAATTTTAAATAATATTCACCATTTTGTTTTTATTCATAAAAAGTTATAAGTTATAAGTAATTTTTATGGAATATTTTATTTCTATTTGTAAGAAAATAATAAAGAAAGCGTTTTTTATGCATTTTTTAGTGAATATTGTTTGTGAAAAAATAAATCATAGTATATAATTAGAAATGAATTTGAGACACATTTGCATTTCATAAAAAAGTGAAGCTGTCGGAGTTCGCGAAAACATGACATACGAAGATATGTCAAAAAACATGTTGTAGAGGTGAAAGAAATGAAAACAGGTGTAAGACGCGTTGCTTTAGTAGGAACAGGATTCGTAGGAATGAGTTTTGCTTATTCAATGCTAAACCAAGGCGGATTAGAAGAGTTCGTTTTAATCGACGTAAACAAAGAAAAAGCTGAAGGGGAAGCAATGGATTTAAGCCACGGGTTACCATTTGGACCACAAAAAATGGATATCTGGGCTGGAACATATGAAGATTGCCGTACAGCAGATATCGTTGTAATTACAGCTGGAGCTAACCAACAACCGGGGGAAACTCGTTTAGCTTTAGTTGAAAAAAATGCTAAAATCATGCGTGGAATCGTTCGTGAAATCATGAAATCAGGATTCAACGGAATCTTATTAGTAGCAAGTAACCCAGTAGACGTATTAACTTACGTTGCATGGCAAGAATCAGGATTACCACGTCATCGTGTCATCGGATCAGGAACAACTTTAGATACAGCTCGTTTACGTTTTGAAATCGGGAAATACTTAAATGTTGACCCACGTAACGTTCACGGATATATCGTTGGTGAACACGGAGATACTGAGTTCCCATTATGGTCTCATACAACTGTTGGTGTTCAACCAATTATGGATGTTGTAGCTCAAAACCCTAAATTTAACCAAGAAGATTTAGAGCAAATTTACGTAAATGTTCGTGACGCTGCTTACCACATCATTGAACGTAAACGTGCAACTTATTACGGAATCGGTATGGCATTAGCTCGTATCGTTCGTGCCATCTTAGGTGATGAAAATAGCTGTTTATCAGTTTCAGCTTACTTAAATGGACAATACGGACAAAATGATGTATTCGTAGGAGTACCTGCCATTGTTAACCGTAACGGAATCCGTGAAGTATTCGAATTAAACATTACTGAAGAAGAACAAGCAAAATTAACAAAATCAGTTAATGTTTTAAAAGAAACATTAAATACAGTTAAATAATTTTTGAAAAAAAGCACCGGACTCTGACACGGTGCTTTTTATTTTTTTAATATGTAACGGGTTTGGTGATTTTTAAAGGGTTTACATCTTTTTATTGGGAAGACTTTGTG
Source organism: Turicibacter sp. UBA7094 (assembly GCA_002493395.1). Lineage (GTDB taxonomy): Bacteria > Bacillota_I > Bacilli_A > MOL361 > Turicibacteraceae > Turicibacter. The sequence goes on from DKYS01000069.1 coordinate 27,442, forward strand.
ATAAAATGAATACGAAGAAATTTTATTAAGTATGAAGTAAGTGATATAGGAAGATATTTAATTCTATGAAGCGGGATAAGGAGGAGTTTTG
>DKYS01000050.1:0-121 GCA_002493395.1 Turicibacter sp. UBA7094
GAAAGCCTAACCGTCGCTCTCAACTTTTTGTTTTTGTGCTGGCTCGTTTGATGAGTTGGGTTGGGATGGTGATTTTTTTTGCGATGGTGCGGTCGTTGTTGATGCGTTCGATGATAAGGTC
>DKYS01000050.1:477-5988 GCA_002493395.1 Turicibacter sp. UBA7094
AGTGCTGTTTCTCCCATGTGCTTGGTGTTCATGTCGATGGTTGTGAGTGATGGGATGGTGTATTGTGAAAGTGAGATGTTGTCGTAACTAATGATTGAGACGGTTTCGGGCACTTTAATGTTATTCTCATTCAAGGCTTTAAGGCACCCGATAGCTAATGCATCCGATGCGACGATGTAAGCATCAAGTAATTTTCCTTTTTTGATGATGTCAGACATAATTTCATATCCTGAATCAGCGGTAAAGGACCCAAGGTAAATGTTATTTTGTTGAAATGCCTTTAATTTTGTCATTTGATTGATGTATGTTGTTAGTCGGACATCGAGTAGTTCGTGCCCGTCGAGTGTTTTTTCAACTCCACAAATAAATCCAATTTTTGTGAGTTTTAAGCTCACTAAATAATCAATAATATCTTTTGTGGCTTCCTTTAAATCGGCAATAACGACGTCGATATTATAGTGTTTACTATAACAATCGACCAATACGAGGTGAGGGTGCGTTTCGTGAAGGTTTTGAATTTCCTCTTCGCTATATTTTCCTAGTGCAATTAAACCATCTAGATTCATGGCGGCAATTTCATCATAAGATGTTGATGGTAAATAAATTTTTTGAAGGTTAATGTGCCTTGATTGACAATGGTTTTCAATGGCGAGACGAATCGACATATAATAAGGATCTGTGATTTCCTCCGCCACAGAATACCAATAAATTAAACCAATGGTAATAATCGCATTTTTTTTAGTCGTTTTATTTCGTTTACTTAATGGAACGTAGTTTAATTCTTCTGCTGCCGTCATGATTTTCAGTCGGGTTTCATCGGAAACATTAAAATTTTTATCTTGATTTAAGACGCGTGAAATGGTTGTGATGGAAAAGCCAGTTAAATCAGCAATATCCTTTATCTTAGCCATAGGCACGTCCTCCTTTCTGTTTTTGTGTAAGAGAATTAATCAGATTTTTTTTATGAGTTAGTTTTTGATTACTGCGCTTTCATTTTTAAATAAAGAGATGGAGGGAAAAATCAGATATCCGACCATTTAATAAATTTTACTTTTTTTACTACATTTTCTATTTTATCATTAACCGTAGGGAAATAAAACAGGCTTTTTTAATAAAAAGAAAACGTTTTACAAAAAAAGAGGATGATTGATGTATGTTTAATCAGTCTATGGGGAACTTTAAAAGGACATAGAAGAATGTAGTATTGTTATTTTATGAGAGTCGTAAGAACACTCGTGACTTTAGTTGTGAGAGGTTCAAGTTGATAGGTGAGATGCTGTCAGGCTTGTGCCTCGCCAAAAATCGTTATAAAATGAAAGGGTCTAGATGACAGGAGGGATAAGATGGAGAGTAAAATTGTAGCGCTAACGGCAGTGTCTTTGAACGATGGAAGAGATTTATTTGATTTTATTATTAATGACGACGAGCAGGTTTTGTTATCTTTTAAATCTGTACGAGATCGTTTAGTCGTGACGAATAAGAAGCTGTTAATTATCGATATTCAAGGAATTATTGGACGAAAGAAGGAATATATGATTGTACCGCTTTCGAAGATTACAGCTTTCTCGTGTGAAAGTTCAGGGACGTTTGATTTAGATGCAGAGTTAAAGGTATGGGCATCGGGGATTAATCAAATGCAATTTGAATTTCTTAAAGGAACTGATATCCGACCATTACTTCAAGTGTTAAATCAAGCAATTTGTTAGTATTGTGTAAACAGGAGAGGAAAGAATCCCTCTCCTGTTTTTTTATCGTTAGAAGTTATTCAACGATAAGAAAAACAGGGGGAACATATAATCAGTAGTAATTATAGGAGTGAGACGGGGTTTGATACGATTTGTTATGCTGAAATATTTTCCATATTTGAATAAAATAATTGACTAGACATAATTTTTTTAAAAAATGTAAGGGTTTTTAAAATAACCTATTGATTTTTTTACTAAAAAACATTAAAATTTTAGTAGAGCAGAGAGAGCTGAAATGAAATGAATGAGAATAGAGAGGAAGATTATAATGAATATTGAAAAATTAAAGTCGGCGTTTACAAAAGTGTTTGGAGTCAAAGAAAACATCCAACTGTTTTTCTCACCAGGACGTGTTAACTTGATTGGAGAACACATTGATTATAATGGAGGATGCGTGTTTCCATCAGCAATTACATACGGAACGTATGCTGTTGTGTCACCACGTGAGGATCGCTTAGTTCGTTTATATTCAGGTAATTTTGAAGAGTGTGGTGTGATTGAATTTAATTTATCAGACTTATCACATACAGAAGATGAGCACTGGAGTGTCTATGTTAAAGGTGTGATGGAGCAATTTGAAAAAATGGGGCTCGAAATTAAGATAGGATTCGATGCCTATGTTTATGGGACGATTCCAAATGGTTCAGGATTATCTTCATCAGCATCACTTGAATTACTAGTTTCACAAATTTTAAAAGAATTAAACGGTTATGAGATTACAATGATTGATATGGTGAAATTATCACAACGTGCTGAAAATGATTATGTAGGGGTAAATTGTGGAATTATGGATCAATTTGCTATCGGAATGGGGAAAAAGGATTACGCCATCAAATTAAATACAAATGATTTAAGTTACGAGTACGCTGAAGCAGACTTAGGAGATAATTCTATTTTAATTATGAATACAAATAAAAAACGCGAATTAGCAGATTCAAAATATAATGAGCGTCGTGGGGAGTGCGATGAAGCATTAGCACTTCTTCAAACGGTAGCAGATATTGATTATTTATGTGATTTATCGGAGGAAGAATTTCATCGCGTTTCGAATGTGATTAATAAGGATGTTTTATACCGTCGTGCGAAACATGCGGTAACGGAGAATGAGCGTGTTAAATTAGCGACGCATGCGTTAGCATCGAAAGATTTAAAACGTTTTGGACAATTATTAAATCAATCACATAAATCTTTACGTGATGATTATGAAGTAACAGGAAAAGAGTTAGATACAATTGTTGAATTAGCTTGGGCACAAGAAGGGGTTTTAGGTGCTCGTATGACAGGTGCAGGATTTGGAGGATGTGCGATTGCACTTGTTCAAAATGATGCATTAGAGACAGTGAAAGAGGCTATCACAAAAGGATACAAAGAAAAAATCGGATATGATGCAGAACTTTATGTGGCAACAATTGGAGATGGAACAAAAACAATTGCTTAAGAAAGGAAACGTATAGGGGGAAGATGAAAGATATTTCATCACTCCCTCTTCATCTTTCGCCTAAGATTATAGATAAATAAGAGGAGAGTAGGATATGGACATTAATTATGAGATTAATCGTTTAATTCAGTTTGGATTAGCACATCATATGATTGAAGAGGCGGATGTTTTATACGCTGCAAATAAAATAATTGATCTTTTAAAAGTACCATCGTTTGAGTACGAATCAGTTGAATGTGAGGACCTTGAAAACCCAAGCACCATTTTAGAGGGGATTTTAGATTACGCGGTAAAACAAGGGGTTTTAGAGTGCGATAGTATTGATCACCGCGACTTATTTGATACGAAAATCATGGATTGCTTAATGCCACGTCCGTCAGAAGTGGTTAAAACATTTGAAAGCTACTATGCGAAAGATCCGAAAGAGGCGACCCAGTATTATTATGATTTAAGTAAGGCATCTAATTATATTCGTTTGAGTCGTGTGGCTAAAAATGTGAGTTGGAAAACACCGACAAAATACGGGGATTTGGATATAACGATTAATTTATCAAAGCCTGAAAAAGATCCAAAAGCCATTGCATTAGCGAAAAGTTTACCAAGTTCTAATTACCCTAAGTGTTTACTTTGTCAAGAGAATGTCGGGTATGCGGGAACATTAAATCATCCAGCACGTCAAAATCATCGAATTATTCCATTAGAGTTAACCGATGAATCATGGTTTTTACAATACTCTCCTTATGTTTATTACAACGAGCATTGTATTGTGTTAAAAAGTGAACATGAGCCAATGAAAATTTCACGTTTAACATTTGAACGCTTGTTACAATTTGTTGATCAATTTAAACACTATTTCTTAGGATCGAATGCCGATTTACCGATTGTTGGAGGGTCTATTTTGACGCATGATCATTTTCAAGGTGGTGCTTATGAATTTGCGATGGAACAAGCTCCAATTTTAAAAACCTTAAATGTGTTAAATTTTAGGGATGTAGAGGTTGGTTTTGTTCAGTGGCCACTAAGTGTCTTGCGCTTAAGAGGTGAAGATCGTGATCGTCTCGTTGAACTAGGTGATGTTATTTTAAATGCTTGGCGTCATTATAGCGATGAAGCACTCGGTATCTTTTCACACACGAATGGGGTGCCACATAATACAATTACGCCAATTGCTCGTTTTAAGGACGGAAAGTATGAATTAGATCTAGTCTTACGCAATAACCGTACATCAGATGAACATCCCGATGGTATTTATCATCCACATGCCCATCTCCATCATTTGAAAAAGGAGAATATTGGTTTAATTGAGGTCATGGGGCTTGCGGTGTTGCCTGGACGATTACTTCATGAATTGGAGGTTGTGAAGCAGGCTTTAATCAGACGGGATTCAAATGTGTTAGTTGTAGCTGGGCTTGAAAAGCATCTTCCATGGTTAGAAGAGTTGTTAGCGGGTTACTCATCAGTCACACCTGAAGAGGCGATGGATTTAATTCATGATGAAGTTGGACAAAAATTTGTTGAAATTTTAGAGTGTTGTGGTGTATATAAATTAACAGACGAAGGATTAGATGGGGTGCAACGATTTATTAACCATATTAATATTAACCATTCGTTATAAGGAGGAAAAAAGATGAAAGTTTTAGTAACAGGTGGAGCTGGGTATATTGGATCTCATGCCGTTTACGCCTTAATTGAGCAAGGTCATGAAGTGGTTGTTGTTGATAATTTAGTCACTGGACATCGTGGGGATGTTCATCAAGAGGCGAAGTTTTATCATGGAAGTATTGCGGACTATCGTTTTATGACAGAGGTTTTACGTGAGGAGAAAGTGGATGGAGTTATTCATTTTGCGGCCTACTCGTTAGTCGGTGAAAGTATGACGAATCCGTACAAATATTACGATAATAATATGAGCGGAACGAATGTTTTATTAAAAGCCATGGTTGATTGTGGCGTTTCTAACATTGTTTTCTCTTCAACGGCTGCGACTTATGGAGAGGCGATGAATATTCCAATTTTAGAAACCGATCCAACGAATCCAACCAATGTTTACGGAGAAACGAAGTTAGCGATGGAACGTATGATTAATTGGTACCATCAAGCCCATGCGATGAATTATGTTTCTTTACGTTATTTTAATGTAGCGGGAGCTCATCCATCAGGATTAATTGGAGAGAAACATGACCCTGAAACACACTTAATTCCAATTATTTTACAAGTGGCATCAGGCCGTCGTGAAGCGATTAATGTGTTTGGAGATGATTATGATACGGCGGATGGAACGTGTATCCGTGATTATATTCATGTATGTGATTTAGCCGAAGCTCATAT
>DKYS01000107.1:0-1891 GCA_002493395.1 Turicibacter sp. UBA7094
ATATATTTTATTTTTAATTTTAAATAATAATTATAATACATAATTATTGTGGATAGCGGGGATAAGTCTTATATTTATTGGTATTATAACATTTCTATTTGTAGATATCTTATGAATAAGTTGTTTATTATAGCCTTTTTTTATCCACACCATTGTGTATTACCTTCACTATTTTGTCGTATTTTAACGAATAATCGACAAAACAATTTTTATTACGGTTATCTTTAAAAGATTTTTTGTCGAATTCCTCAATGTCATCTTTAGTGGGGAATCATGTTTATTTTTTATTATTTTGTCGAATTAATGGTGCTATTATTTTAGTAATTGGGAAGACGGATAAATTAATTTAAATATAAATTTTAGATATTATTGAAAAATAGCGGGGAATACAAAAAATCCAGTGTAAATCTAACAAGTTATAGATTCTACACTGGATTTTATACTTTTATTATTTTCCTAAACAGAATTTACTAAATAGCTCATCTAATAATGCATCACCAATATCTTCACCGATGATTTCCCCTAATGTGTGCCAAGCATTTTTAATATCAATTTCGACCATGTCAATAAGCATTCCACTTTCCATAGCGTCAATTGCATCTTTAATAGACTGAGTGGCTTGTTTTAATTTAGCGATGTGACGGGCATTAGATAAATAAGTCATATCAGAGGAACCAATATCCCCAATCTCGAACATTTCTTTAATTTTATCCTCTAGTAGCTCAATTCCCGCTTCTAATACCATAGAAGTTTCTATATGCTCTGGAAGCTCGTCAAGTTGAATATGGGTTTCTAAATCTGTTTTATTTAAGATAATAATTCGTTTTTTATCTTTGGTCATTTCTAATAAATTTCGATCTTCTTCTGTTAGCATTTCATTGCTATTTAGGACCAATAAAACTAATTCGGCTTCATTTAATATTTTTTTGGATTTTTCCACTCCGATGGCTTCAACAATATCCGTTGTTTCTCGGATACCTGCTGTATCTATTAAATTGAGTGCGAGGCCTCCAATATTTATATATCCCTCAACAGTATCTCTCGTAGTTCCAGCAATATTTGTTACAATCGCTTTTTCCTCACGCATAAGTTGGTTAAGTAAACTTGACTTCCCTACATTTGGGCGGCCAACAATAGCTGTTTTAATTCCATCTCTTAATATTTGGCCCGTTTTAGCCGTTGCAAGTAGTTTATCCATTTTTTCTTTTATGTTTAAAGAACGAGGGAGTAATAATTCATTGGTCATTTCTTCTACATCATCATACTCAGGATAATCAATATTCACCTCAATATTAGCAATAATATTTAAAATCTCTTCTCTCATTTCTTTAATTAAACGTGAAATACGCCCGTCTAATCCATTTAGAGCGAGAGATAAGGATTGTTCGCTTTTTGCATGAATAATATCCATGATAGACTCGGCTTGCGCTAAATCGATACGCCCATTTAAAAATGCTCTCTTTGTAAACTCCCCTGGATCCGCAATACGAGCCCCGGCAACTAATAATAATTCGAGGATTTTATTAGTTACTAGTATTCCTCCATGACAATTAATTTCAACGACATCTTCTGCGGTAAAGGTTTTTGGAGCCCGCATAACAGAAATTAATGTCTCATCTACCTTTTTTTGTGTTTCTGGATCATATATATAACGATAATTAATGGTGTGACTCGGAACATTAGTTAAACTTTTTCCGTTTAATAGTGTATTTGTGATTGAAATTGCATCTTTTCCACTAACGCGGATGATAGAGATAGCACCTTCACCCATAGCAGTAGCAATACCCGCAATTGTATCTTGAAACATATGAACACCTCCGTTAATAATTTATTATAGCGAATTAATAATTTATTTTAACACTGCTTATGTTAAAACGTCAAAATAGACCTC
>DKYS01000107.1:2193-5913 GCA_002493395.1 Turicibacter sp. UBA7094
GAGGTCTATTTTGACGTTTTTTATTGATTTATTATGAAAAGATTATTATGTAGCCAGGAGAATTATTACTTGGAAATCATTCCTATTTTTTTGTATAACTGCTCTAATTGCTGTTTAAAAGTTATATAGTCCAAATCTTTTACGCCTTTACGGGCGATAACAAAGTAATCATACTGGGGATTAATTTCATTTAGATGTTCAATCGTAATATTTCGAATATAGCGTTTCACCTTGTTTCTTTCAAAGGCTTTTCCAACTTTTTTTCCCACCGAGATTGCCATTCTAGGGTGTTCTATCTCTTTATTGATGCATTTATACACAATAAAATAAGAATTAGCTTTTGAACGCCCATATTTCATTACTTTTTCAATTTCACTACTTTTTTTTATTCGGTATTTTTTTTGCATCATCTCACCCGCTATAGTTTTTTGTATAGTAAAAAGACCACTTTAAAGAGTGGTCTTATGCACATAACACTTTTCTACCCTTTTTACGACGACGCGCTAAAACATTACGTCCTCCTGGTGTTGCCATACGAGCGCGGAAACCATGAGTTTTTGCACGTTTACGTTTGTTAGGTTGCCAAGTACGTTTCATCTATAACACCTCCTAAGAGTTTTATACCATAGCATAATTCAATATTATAGTGAATCTTATAGATAAAGTCAATCATTACTTTTGATATACTCGCGGATAAGTTATCCAAAAATAAAAAAATTATACACTGTGGATATGTTAATAAAGAGTTATTTCGAAACAGGGTATCCCATCCATTACACAACAAAATCCACATTTCGACAAATTGTGACTAGTCTCTTATGTGGATATGAGGATAATTAAAAAAAAGATTGATATTATCATAAATATTCACTTAATTTATCCACTTAAGGGTGTCGAAAACTAAGGCAATATGACCCCTCTACCCATATATCCACATGATGTTAATAAGTTTTTAATAATTTTTTAAATATTGTGGACTTTTTTAATATTTTGTTATGCTATAATGTTGATAGAAGAGACTCTAAGATGAGGTGTACACGGTGGAAAAATATCAACGAATATGGGATGATGCTATTGATCGTTTAAAATTAAATATTTCACAACAGTCTTTCGATATGTTCTTTAGCACACCTAAAAAAGTCTATAAGGTTAAAAATAACAAAATGTATGTTATTGTTCAAAATAATCATGAGCAATTTATGCTTGATAAATTTTATTTAAAAGAAGTAGTAGAAATGATTGCCGAAGTATCGGGGTTAAGCTACGATGTTAAATTTATAACTACAGATTATGTAAAAAATGATCAACAGGCATTTGATTTAACAAAGCCTGATCCAAATTTACCAAAATATTATCGCGGAAATTTAAACACAACATATACATTCGATCGCTTTGTCGCGGGGAAAAGTAATCGTCTGGCTTATATGATTGCTCTTCAAGTTGCTGAACGTCCTGGTGAAGTTGCCAATCCTTTGTATATATTTGGTGGAGTCGGTTTAGGTAAGACACATTTAATGCAAGCCATAGGGAACTTCATTTTGGATGATAATCCATCATCAAGAATTTTATATTGTACTTCTGAAAAGTTCATTGATGATTATCGCCATGCAACATTAGATAATAATTTTGAAGCATTTAAAGAAAAGTATCGGAATATCGATGTGTTATTAATTGATGATATTCAATTTTTATCTAAAAAAGAACAAACACAGACAGAATTCTTCAATACCTTTAATGAGTTATATAATAACAATAAACAGATTGTAATTACATCAGACAGACCGGCTTCTGATTTAAAAGATATTATGGATCGTCTAACTTCCCGATTTGAATGGGGATTACAAGCAGATATTCAAATTCCAGATACCCAAACCCGAATAGAAATTATGAAAAAAAAATTAGCGGGAGAAAATATAAATTTAGAAGAGTTTCCTGAAGAAGTTTTAGAGTTTATTGCAAGTAAATTCAATAGTAATGTACGTACTTTAGAGGGGGCCTTAAAAAGATTAATTTTTTATGCAACAATTAATAATTCTGATTTTACTATTGAACTTGCTAATGAGGCTTTAAGGGATCTATTCCGGGCAGAACAGAAAAAGTCAAAGGTTGATGTGAACAATATTATTAAAGAGGTAGGTACCTATTACGATGTCTCCGTTGCGGATATTTTGTCTAAAAAACGCAAAAAAAACATAGCATACGCTCGGCAAGTGGCTATGTTTTTAACAAGAGAATTAACAGGGAGCTCATTTCCTAAGATTGGGGAAGCCTTTAGTGGCCGAGATCATACAACGATTATGCATGGATGTGAAAAAATTGAAAGAGAGCTAAAGGACAATACCGATTTAAAGAAAGCAATTAGTGATTTAAAACAAATATTATCGTAGATTATGCACAGGAAGTTGGAGATGAAAGGGGTATTTATCCACAGAATATCAACACATTATTCACAAATTAATGATATTGTTATTATTTGGTTTGAAAGCCTTATCCCCCATATCCACAAATTTTATTACTAAAACGATTATTAAACAGCTATAATATATAACTATATAGGAGTGATTAAGATGAAAATTAAAATTGATCGTCATTTATTGTTAACTCAGCTGTCTTATATTAGCAAGGCGATTCCATCAAAAACACCGCTTCCGGCACTAACTGGAATTAAATTCGTTGTTTCTGAAGAGGGATTATATCTAACAACAAGTGACTCAGATATTACAATCAATACATTTCTACCTTTAGAGGTTAATGATACCCAAGTTATTCAGATTGATTCTGTTGGATCAATTATCATTCCAGGTAAATATTTCATAGAAATTATTAAAAAATTAAATGGAGATAGTATTGAAATCAGCACATTTGAGGGACACTACGTCATAATTAAATGTGGTAAAAGTGAGTACACATTAAATGGACTTGATGTATCGGAATACCCAAATATTGAGTTGATTAAACATGATAATCCGATTCATTTAGAAAAACAATTATTAAAAACGATTATTCGTCAAACTGTTTTCTCAACAGCACATATTGAAAATAGACCTGTTTTAACAGGTGTTAACTTTAGATATGACACAAATGAATTAATGTGTATTGCAACAGATAGTTACCGATTATCAAAAAAAGTGATTCCATTAAATGAATTACATGAACCATTCAATATTGTTATTCCAGGACGTAGTTTAGTAGAGTTATCAAAAATCTTAGATGATTCACATGAAGCAATCGAAATCTATTTATCTCATAACCAAGTACTTTTTCAGATAGGAAACCTTTCTTTTCAGTCAAGATTGTTAGACGGAGAATATCCTGAGACTAAAGATTTTGTTCCGACAACATTTGGAATTGAACTTAAAGCAAATTATCACGAATTATATGAGGCATTCGATCGTGCAGCATTAATTGCTCGTGACCAAGAATCAAAAGTAGTTAAATTAAACATTTTACCATCTGAAAATAAACTATTAATCACAGCTAACTATCCTGCAATTGGAAAGGTCGAAGAAGAAGTACAAGTGGAGATGATTTCAGGAGGAGAATTACGTATTGCTTGTAGCGCATTATTTATTCTCGATGCATTAAAAGCCATTAATAAGTCTAATGTTGTCATGAGTTTTAATGGTGATATGTATCCCTTTATTCTTCGAGATCAATACGATGAAACTACAATTCAACTTATCGTTCCGATTCGTACCGAATAAAAAAAGAGCCGAGGCT
>DKYS01000107.1:6215-23593 GCA_002493395.1 Turicibacter sp. UBA7094
TTTTTTTTTTTATTTTATTTTTTAAAATAGTGAATAATAAAATTTAAATTCAACAATAATAAAACGAATTGATTAATCATTGCGATTTTTAAAAAAATTAGTTTGTTAGATAGAAAATGAGGGAATGTCGATAACATAATATAACGTTTAAATATTAACCGAAAAAATAAAAAAATGAGATTCTGAGGGGAAATTTATCATGAAAAATATCCTTAATTACATCGAGAAAGAGGAGTTGTTATCCACAAAAAAAAGTGTGGATAAATCCTTCTCTTAGGAGTAGAAGATAATATTGAGATTACTTTAAATTGGAATTTAATAGAGGAATTGAATTCAACCTCTTGAAACAAATGAAATATAGCGTTAAAAATTAATAGATAAGATGCGAGGTTTAAATGGATTTTTAAATAATTGGTAAGACTAAGGTGAGACAGAAAGAAGGAGTAATAAAATTTTAGTGTAGGTAAAGAAGACTTTATAAAAAGAATATATTGTTCACAACTCCATTATCCAATAGAAAAGATATAAAAACAATCATTTTCAAAAAAAAGAGTAAATGTATTGAATTATAAATAAAAAACATTTAAAGAAAAAAGGTAAAATAGGTCGTAAATTGGCAGATGAAGTATGTAGTTTTTCAGCACGAATACGTTTTTTATTGTTTATTGTCGATATTTAGATGTAAAATGAGATAGAGTTAGTATATGAAAAATCTTTTAAGATAAGGAGTGGAAGTTGATGATATATGATGTAATTGTTGTTGGTGGAGGACATGCTGGAATTGAGGCATCCTTGGCTCCAGCACGAATGGGATGTAAGACTTTAATGATAACAAGTGATATTAGTCGTATCGGTCATATGCCATGCAATCCCTCTATTGGTGGGCCGGCGAAGGGAATCGTTGTTCGTGAAATTGACGCATTAGGTGGAGAGATGGGGGTTAATACGGATAAAACCCATATTCAAATGCGCATGCTGAATACAGGGAAAGGTCCTGCAGTTCGTGCTTTAAGAGCACAGGCTGATAAAGTGGATTATCCGCGTGAAATGCAAAAGACCGTTTTATCTCAACAAAATTTAGAGGTTAAAGAAGCTATTGTGGATAAGTTGATTGTTGAAAAAGGTGAGATCAAAGGGGTTCAATTGGAAAGTGGAGAACAAATTTTATCTAAAACAGTCATTCTTACAACAGGAACTTACATGCACTCTAAGGTAATGATTAGTGATGAGATTACTTTGAGTGGGCCAGATGGTTCAAAGACATCATTAGGATTGTCTAAAGATTTAAAAGAATTGGGGTTCGAGTTATTTCGCTTAAAAACAGGAACTCCTCCGCGGGTTGCAGTAGATAGCGTTGATTTTTCTAAAACTGAAATTCAACCGGGAGATGACGTTATTCGAGCATTTAGTTTTGATACCCAAAATCATTTACCTCTTGAAAATCAAGTTCCTTGTTATTTAACTTATACGTCAGAGGAAACCCACCGTATTATAATGGATAATCTAGAGAAGTCTTCTATGTATTCAGGTGCAGTCGAGGGAGTTGGACCTAGATATTGTCCATCTATTGAGGATAAAATAGTTCGTTTTAATGATAAGCCACGACATCAAATCTTTTTAGAACCTGAGAGTAAGCATATTCCTGAAATTTATGTTCAAGGTTTTTCGAGCAGTTTACCACGGGATGTACAGGAAAGAATGATTAAAACAATACCTGGTCTTGAAAATTGTCGTATTATTAAATATGCCTATGCCATTGAGTATGATGCGATTAAACCTAATCAATTGTGGCCGTCCCTTGAGACTAAATTAGTTAAAAATCTATATAGTGCCGGACAAATTAACGGGACAAGTGGATATGAAGAGGCTGCTGGGCAAGGGATTATGGCAGGAATCAACGCCGCTTTGCGCGTTCAAGGGAAAGAGCCATTAATCTTAAAACGTAGTGAAGCGTATATAGGGGTTCTAATTGATGATTTAGTAACTAAGGGAACCCTTGAACCCTATCGTTTATTAACTTCTCGGGCAGAGTATCGATTACTATTACGTCATGATAATGCAGATATGAGATTAAGAGAGTATGGTCATCAAGTAGGACTAATAAGTGATGAAAAATATCAAAAGTTTTTAAATAAGAAAGAAGCAATCGCTAAGGAGAAGGAGCGATTGGCAACAATTAAGATCACCCCGAAGGGGAAGACGAATGAATATTTAGCAACAATTCCTTCTTCTCCATTAAAAGACGGAATCACTGCATTAGAGTTATTAAAGCGTCCAGAGATTACTTATACACATATCCACAATCTAATTGAAGAAAAAAATGTGGATATTCCTGAGGATGTAATTGAGCAAGTTGAAATCCAAGTAAAATATGAAGGGTACATTAATAAAGCTTTACAACAGGTAGAAAAATTACGCAAAGTAGAAGAAAAAAGAATTCCTGATTGTATTGATTATGATGATGTGCCGAACTTAGCTATTGAGGCAAAACAAAAACTTAAAGATGTACGTCCACTTACGATTGGACAAGCTAGCCGTATTTCTGGAGTCAACCCTGCGGATATTTCTATTTTAATGGTATACATAGAAGCTGGAAGATTTAATAAGTAAAGAGATAATGTAATTGGGTTAAGAAGGAGAACACTTTCTTAACTCTTTTAAGATAAGGAGAGTATTGTATGACACCTGAACAATTTTATAATGAACTTAAATTGTTTAATATCGAGTTGAATGAAGAGCAAAAGTGGCAATTACATCGATATTATGAGTTACTAGTAGAATGGAACGAAAAGATGAATTTAACAGGGATTACCGAAATTAATGAGGTGTATTTAAAACATTTTTACGACTCATTACTTGGATTTCTTATGTTTGAGGATATACATAATTGTACAACGTTATGTGATGTGGGATCTGGTGCTGGATTTCCAGCATTACCTGTAAAAATCGTATTTCCTCACTTAAAAATGGATTTAGTTGATTCACTAGGGAAAAGGGTTAACTTTTTAAATCATGTTATTAGTGAGATTAAACTTAAAAATATTCAGGCATACCATTCACGTGCAGAGGAGTATGCTAATCTTCATCGTGGGTCTTTTGATATTGTAACCGCTCGTGCAGTCGCTCGATTGAATATTCTATCAGAGTTATGTGTTCCATTAGTTAAAGAGGGAGGATACTTCATTGCCTTAAAAGGACAGACTGGACAAGAAGAGTTAGTAGAATCACAGCAAGCACTAGACACTTTAGGCGTGAAGATTATTGATGTTAAACGTATCGAATTACCAGAAGAAGCCGGATCGCGCACTAATATTTATACAAAAAAATACAAAAAGACGCCGAGTAAGTATCCAAGGGCTTACGGACAAATAAAAAATAAACCATTAAAATAGGATTTACTGTCATCGCTAAGGGCAAAGCTATAGAAATCCTAGAAAAAAGGAGAAAAATAAGCTATAATTTAAACATCAAGCGTGATTTTTAATTTTGATTATAAGGGGGGATTCAGGGTGTTTAATATTTTCTTAAGGGATGATTCTCGTAATCAACCAAAGGATGAGGTAGTACAGTTACCCATTTCAGAGATTGTTCCCAATAGGTATCAACCGCGAAATATTTTTAATGATGAAAAAATTTCTGAATTATCAGAATCAATTAAGGAGCATGGCGTTATTCAACCTATCGTTGTTCGCCAAATTGAAGCGGGATATGAAATTATTGCCGGTGAAAGACGGTATCGGGCTTCTGAATTAATAGGCTTAGATAAAATTCCAGCAATCATTCGAGATTATGACGACCGACAATCCGCATCTATCGCCATTGTTGAAAATATTCAACGCGAGGATTTAACGGCGATTGAAGAGGCTTTGGCTTACCGGCAATTAATTGAATTGCATGGGATTACCCAAGCCGCATTAGCAAAGCAAATGGGAAAATCTCAATCTACAGTTGCGAATAAAATTCGATTATTAAATTTAGGTGAGTTAGTTCAACAAGCTGTTTTAGAACGTAAAATTACAGAGCGTCATGCACGAGCATTATTAACAGTTAAGGATGTTGAATTACAAGGGCAATTATTAGAAAAAATTATTGAAAAAGATTTAAATGTTTCAGAAACAGAACGATTAATAGATGAGACATTAAACCCAAAGAAAAAACCAGTTAAGGCCCAGACCATTTCCCGTATGCCAAGAGATTGTCGAATCGCAATGAACACCTTTAAACAAGCTATTATGATGGTTGAAAAAACCGGTATGAGGGTTGACCATGAAACTGAAGAATTAGACGACTCATACGTTATTAAAATATCATTACCGAAGCGTAAGCAGTAAAAGAGGCTGTCCCAAAATGACTAAAATTTATAGTCATGGGGCTACGGCCTCTTTTTTGTCGTTAATTGTAAGAAAAATCGAGCTAGATATTTGATTTCATAAGCTTATTTTAATTTTAAGCTCGCCAATAGGAAGGGTGTTTCTTTCCTTCAAAATGACAGGATGGAACTGATGTCTACATCGACACCACATGGTCATATGTTTGGGATGAATTTGATTTCATAGAGGTTAGAAAGGGGACCCGCGTTGTTACATTATTTGTCGCGCTAAAGATTTCAACATGAACCATCTACTCCGCTTTAACCTCAATTTAGACATTGTAACTAGGTTTTAGTTAATGGCCACCTTTCATTCTCATAAAGGTGGTGTCAGAATCCGTTTTTGAATAACTTGATCGATATTCTCCAATCATTTTTTGATAATTCTAGTACAGCATGTTTTCTTAATATATTCTTTGAGTGGTTTGACTTTCCATTGTAGAACTATTTTTCTGTTTCCTTTCCCATAAATATGTGTGATGATTTTTTTGTTTTAAATATTCTAAACCTGTTTCTAAAACAGATAACATTTTTAGGTTCAAATGAATGAGACGTGGGATAAAGGTCATTCATTTGTTGAAGAAATTTTTCTATTTTAATTTGAACCTGGGTCGTATTTTTAGTGAAGGCGATTTAAAGACTAGGCTAAAAAATCTACACTTAAATAGAATGTAATGATAAAACTGTGGATAATGAAATTTATTTATCCACAGTTTTTCTACTAGATACTTTTCTAATGAAGAAATAATTGATTAACGGATAAGGGATCATAATCCTAAATTTGTTATCAAATCACCTACTTTTTTCATAAAAATAGTAGGTTTGGAAATAATATTTATAAGGTATATTATGGACTTTTATAAAATCCACAATTTACTGCGTAAGTACTAAATTTATTTCTCATAACTTATCATTTCGTGGTAAAATATTAGCAAGTATGACTTTAGGAGGGTTAATATGGGGAAAATTATCGCTATAACGAACCAAAAAGGTGGAGTTGGTAAGACGACATCTAGTATTAACTTATCAGCATCCTTGGCTTACTTGGGTCATAAAGTATTACTTGTTGATATGGATCCCCAAGCTAACGCCTCAACAGGTATTGGTGTTTATAAAGGAGATGCTGAGTTAACTGTTTTTGACTTGTTGGTAGATGAAATACCAACTAATCAAGTTATTTTAAAAACAAATGAAGAGAATTTATTTTTAATCCCATCATCGCAAGAATTAGCAGGATTTGAATCGATGATTGTTATGGAAAAGAATCGAGAATTTAAGTTACTACCGAAATTAAATCAGGTAAAGGACTATTTTGATTATATTATTATTGATTGTCCTCCATCTTTGGGACTGTTAACGATTAATGCCCTATCTGCAGCGGATTCTACGCTCATTCCAGTACAGTGTGAGTATTATGCATTAGAGGGGTTAACGCAATTATTAAATACAATTCGTATTGTTCAACGCCGTCTGAATTGTAATTTGTCGATTGAAGGCGTGTTATTAACAATGCTAGATCGTAGAACAAGGCTAGGATTAGATGTTATTAATGAGGTAAAGTTATACTTCAAAGAGAAAGTATTTAATACGATTATTCCACGTTTAGTTAGATTGAGTGAGGCGCCCTCTTTTGGTAAATCTATTATTGCATATGATCAAAAGTCGGCAGCAGCTCAATTTTATTTAGATTTAGCCAAAGAGGTGGTGAAAAATAATGTCAGCGAATAGATTAGGGAGAGGATTAGGGGCTTTGTTTCAAGAGCATGATATTGAAAGTCTTGAGTCGTTTGAACAGGTAAAAGAAGGGGAAGTCATTCAACAACTAGAGGTAGATGCTTTAAGACCTAATCCCTATCAACCACGTAAGTATTTTGATGAAACAAAAATTAAAGAGTTAGCTATGTCAATTAGAGAACATGGTGTTTTTCAACCGATTATTGTTAAAAAAGATATTAAAGGCTATATAATTATTGCCGGTGAGCGACGTTTTCGTGCAGCTATTCAAGCAGGGCTAAAAACAATTCCGGCGATTATTCGGGAATTTAATGATCATTTAATGATGGAATATGCGCTTATCGAAAATTTACAACGTGAAGATTTAACTGCTATTGAAGAAGCAGAGGCCTATCGTCTATTAATTCAAAAGTTAGATTTAACTCAAGAACGTTTAGGGGAACGTCTTGGAAAGAGTCGTGCATATATTGCAAATACTATGCGTTTATTACAATTACCTCAATCTGTACAAGATGAGATTGAAAATGGTGTTATTTCGGTAGGTCATGGAAAAGTTTTAGCGGGATTAAAAGATCAACAGTTGATTTTGAAGTTAGTAAATATTATTAAAGAGAAACAAATTTCAGTACGAGAATTAGAGGATTTAGTAAAAGAAATCGGTGTTTCACAACCTAGTGAGGAAAAGAAAGCTAAAAAGACAGTAAATCCTCATTTAGAATATGTAGAATCGAATTTAAAATCATATTTTGGAACGAAAGTCAAATTAAAAGAAAAAAATGGTAAAGGGCAGATTATTATAGATTATATGACAATGGATGATTTAAATCGCTTGCTTGAAATGATGGGGTTAGAGTAAATAAGGAGGAAGTTATTTGAATTTTTTGTTTTTTAATTCATTTTATTTTGGTTCTCTTGCCTTGGCGGATAAGATTGAGAACTTTTTTGCTAAAGATCAGTTTAATGAATTACTAATTAATATAGGATTTAAAATCATTAGTGTTATTCTAGTTTGTTTGATCATGTCAATAATTAGAAGACTTGGAAAGAATATGTTAAAAAAAGCCTTTGCAGTAAACGTGGAACGTATTCAAAAGGTTACAGGGGGGACAGAAAGGCGAAAAGAAACATTTGAAAGTTTATCTTTAAATATTTGGAGATATGCCGTTAATATCGTTTTAATTTTATGGTTAGTTTCTATTTTTATCCCATTACAAAATTTATTAATTGCCTCAAGTGCCTTCTTTGTAGTTATTGGATTTGCGGCTAAAAGTATGCTAGATGATATTACAATGGGGTTTTTTATCATTTTTGAAGATTTATTTTCTGTTGGAGATTTTGTAGAGATTGACGGGAATACGGGAACTGTGACAGAAATAGGATTGCGCTCTGTAAAGATTCGTGTATTAACTGGGGAAATTGTCATTATTCCTAATGGAAATATTGGTAAGGTAATAAATCACTCTGTTTCAAATGGACAAGCCGTTTTAGATATAGGAATTGCTTATGAGGCAGATATTGATAAGGCAATCTCGGTATTGGAGTCTGTAGCTACAGATGCCTTTAATAAATATGAGACAATTTTACAAGTTCCTCAGGTTTTAGGTGTACAAGAATTAGCCGATTCAGCTGTTGTTATACGTATGACGGCAGAGGTTTCACCGTTACAACAGTGGCATATCCAACGTGAATTACGTCGTTTAATCAAAATAGCCTTTGATCAGCATAATATAGAGATTCCGTATTCTAAGATGGTCGTTTATCAGAAGAACGAAGGAGGAGCTCAGTAATGAATAATATGTCGTTTGGTTTGAATGATATTGTTGAGATGAAGAAGCAGCATCCTTGTGGCACTAATCGTTGGCAGGTGGTTCGGTTAGGTGCCGACATTAAAATAAAGTGTTGTCATTGTGAACGAGTTTTAATGATGCCAAGACCGGAATTTAAAAAGAAATTAAAGAGGATTTTAGAGTCAGCACAGGTTGATGAAAAATAAAAATATAGTGGGGATTTAGTACGTTGTTTTAGACGGCTAAATCCCCTTTTTATATAGGATATAGGATTTGATTAGGAGAGTATTATTTGACTTAAAAACAGGGAAGGTGTCGGATAGCAAGACCTGATTTTCAAAATTCCGAGGGTTAATAAATAGGGATGGATTTTGATTCTTTTTTGGTGTATGAAAGTTGGAGAAAAGGCGCTAAAATCAGTGTATTTGGGCGTTTTTTTATGACGGTTTAACGTGTTAAAACCTTACTGATTATGCTATAATATATATAGAAAGAAAAAGGTGATTAGTATGCAAACTGAAGTTTTTATTACAAGTGAATATATTACTCTAGGACAATTTTTAAAGTTTGAGAACTTAATTGAAAGTGGCGGAAATGTAAAATTCTTTTTAGAGGAAATTCCTGTTTTTATTAATGGTGAGCAAGACAATCGCCGAGGTCGTAAATTATATCCAGGTGATGTGATTTCAATCGAAGAATTTGGTGAATTTATTATTTTGATTCAGCAATAGAGGATTAGATTAATGTTTATTAATCGATTATCATTAAGACAGTTTCGGAACTATCAGGAAGCTTCTGTAGAGTTTAAAAAGAATATTAATATTATTATTGGAAATAACGCACAAGGGAAAACGAGCTTGATTGAGTCTATTTATGTGTTATCGACGACTAAATCACATCGTACAAGTAAAGATTCCCAACTGATTTTATTTAATGAAGACTTTGCGCGAATTGATGCAGATATTACGCGTGAACATGATGACCTAAAGTTGTCTTTAATTATCTCTAAAAAGGGAAAAAGGGCGAGTTATAACGGAGTTGACCAAAAGAAACTGAGTGAGTATGTAGGGAAACTGATTGTAGTTATGTTTGCGCCTGAGGATTTATGCTTAGTTAAAGGTGGACCTCAGTGTCGCCGTCGTTTTATGGATATGGAGATTGGACAATTATCGCCATCTTATCTATTTCATTTAGGTCAGTATTCTAAATTATTAAAGCAAAGAAACGAGTTACTAAAACAACTACGGACTAACCGAACTAATGAGTTACTTTTGGATGTGATTACAGAGCAGTTAGTTTCACATGCCATTTATGTGGTAAATAGTCGCGTAGATTTTTTAAATAAATTAGAGTTGTTTTCAAAACGAATTCATAGCGATATTTCTAATGGATTAGAAGATATTGGTTTAAGTTATGTGAATTCATTTAAGGAATTAGAGTTAAGCGAAGAAATTATGCTAAAAAAATATAAAGATTTGTATAATCAGGATATTCAATTAGGATCAACTAGTTTAGGGCCTCATCGTGATGATTTTAGTGTTTCAATTAATGGTGTGAATACACATCAATTTGGGTCGCAAGGTCAACAGCGGACAGCTTCATTGTCGATGAAGTTAGCTGAAATTGAGTTGATTCATTCCGTTTTAAATGAGTATCCTATTTTATTGTTAGATGACGTTTTAAGTGAATTAGATGACGCACGTCAGACTCAATTATTAAATACGATAAAAAATAAGGTACAAACTTTTATTACGACAACGAGTATCGATGGTATTGATGAATTTGTTATTGAATTAGCAGATATTTTTACGATTAATAATGCAAAGATTAGGATAGGTGATATGAATGACGCAGGAAATGACGAATACACAACAGTATGATGCAAGTAATATTCAAGTCCTAGAGGGTTTAGAAGCGGTTCGTAAAAGACCAGGGATGTACATTGGTTCAACAAGTGGTCGTGGATTACATCATTTAGTGTGGGAAATCGTTGATAATTCAATTGATGAGGCATTGGCAGGTTATTGTACGGAGATTAACGTTGCAATTACAGAGAATAATGAAATTGTTGTTAAAGATAATGGGCGAGGGATTCCAGTGGATGTCCATAAACAAACTGGAAAGTCGACTG
The DNA here is from genome assembly GCA_002493395.1 of Turicibacter sp. UBA7094. Classification (GTDB taxonomy): domain Bacteria; phylum Bacillota_I; class Bacilli_A; order MOL361; family Turicibacteraceae; genus Turicibacter. Next base: position 16,237 of record DKYS01000107.1, read on the forward strand.
TTGAGACGGTTTATACGGTACTTCATGCCGGAGGAAAATTTGGTGGTGGAGGATATAAAGTTTCTGGGGGATTACACGGTGTGGGTGCCTCAGTTGTTAATGCTTTATCTGAACATCTAGAAGTAACGGTTAGCCGCAATGGTAAAAAGTATTTCCAACAGTTTGAAAAAGGAACACCAATTGATGAATTACATGTTATCGGTGAATCTGATACAACGGGGACGGAAGTTAAGTTTAAGCCAGATCCGACTATCTTTACAGAAACGACCGTATATGACTACGATATTTTGCGTAATCGTATTCGAGAGTTGGCATTTTTAAATAAAGGATTAAAAATTACGTTAGAAGATTTGCGTTCTGATAAACCCCAACGTCAAGAATTTCATTATGAAGGTGGGATTAGTGAATACGTTCGCTTCTTAAATAAAAATAAAGAGGTTATTCATGAAGATGTTATTCATGTTGAAGGTGAGCGTGATGGGATTAGTGTTGAAATCGCAATGCAGTATAATACAGGGGTTGCGGGGAACATTTATTCATTTGCGAATAATATTAATACTCACGAAGGTGGAACTCATGAGGCAGGATTTCGAGCAGCCTTGACACGAATCATCAATAGTTACGCAAAAAAATTGAATTTATTAAAGGGTGATGATGCCCTTATTGGTGAGGATATTCGTGAAGGATTAACGGCTATTATTTCAGCTAAGCATCCTGATCCTCAGTTCGAGGGACAAACTAAAACGAAGCTCGGAAATAGTGAGGTTCGTCGTATTGCTGATAATATTTTCTCAGAAGGGTTTGAGCGATTTTTAATGGAGAATCCGCAGGCTGCAAAGATTATTATTGATAAATCATTGATGGCGGCACGTGCACGAATGGCAGCTAAGCGAGCGCGTGAAATGGTACGTCGTAAATCACCTTTAGAATCACTTGGGTTTAAGAGTAAGTTGGCAGACTGTCAATCACGAGATGCCCAAATTTCAGAGTTATTTATTGTCGAGGGAGATTCAGCGGGTGGTTCCGCAAAACAAGGTCGAGATAATAAATTTCAAGCTATTTTGCCACTTCGTGGTAAGGTTTTAAATGTTGAAAAAGCCCGAATCGATAAAGTTTATGCAAATAATGAGATTAAAAGTATGATTCATGCAATTGGAACAGGTGTCGGAGATGAGTTTGATATTGAAAAAGCCCGATATCATAAAGTGGTAATTATGACTGATGCCGATGTGGATGGGGCTCATATTCGAACATTATTATTAACGTTCTTCTATCGATACATGAGACCTTTAGTTGAGAGTGGGTATGTATATATTGCACAACCCCCACTTTATAAGGTATCTCAGGGAAAAAAAATTGAATATGCCTATTCTCCAGAAGAGCTAGATGCTATTATGGAAAATTTATCTCCAACTCCACGTCCGAACGTACAGCGTTATAAAGGTCTTGGAGAGATGAATGCCGAACAGTTATGGGAGACGACAATGGATCCAGAGGTACGTACATTGTTACAGGTTACTCTTGAAGATGCTGTCGAGGCAGATGAAATTTTTGATATTTTAATGGGTGATCGTGTTGAACCTCGTCGAGAATTCATCGATGCTAATGCAAAATATGTGACAAATTTAGATTTCTAATTTAAAGCAATATATAGTATCAGGAGGAACGAAAATGTCTGGATATGACCAAGTAAAACCGCATAATATTGCTAAAGAAATGAGAACCTCTTTTATTGATTATGCGATGAGTGTTATCGTATCACGTGCTTTGCCAGACGTTCGCGATGGATTAAAGCCGGTTCATCGTCGAATTTTATATTCGATGAACGATTTAGGGATGCATAGTGATAAACCGTATAAAAAATCTGCCCGTATCGTCGGGGATGTTATTGCTAAGTACCACCCTCATGGTGATTCATCAGTTTATGACGCCATGGTACGTATGGCACAGGATTTTAGTTATCGTTATCCATTAGTAGATGGACATGGGAACTTTGGTTCGGTTGATGGTGATGGAGCAGCCGCAATGCGTTATACTGAGGCGAGAATGTCGAAATTAGCGATGGAAATGATGCGAGATATTAATAAAAATACGATTGATTTCCAACCGAACTTTGACGGAGAGGAACAAGAGCCAGTTGTATTACCAGCAAGATTTCCTAGTTTATTAGTAAATGGGACAACAGGGATTGCTGTAGGGATGGCGACTAATATCCCTCCTCATAATTTATCAGAAGTTATCGATGGTTGCTTAGCCTATATGGATAATCCTGAGATTGATGTTTTAGGATTAATGCAGTATATTAAGGGACCTGATTTACCAACGGGTGCTCTAATTCTTGGTACAAAGGGGATTCGCGCAGCCTATGAGACTGGAAATGGATCGATTATGATTCGTTCTCAATGTGAGATTGTTGAAGGACACGGTGGAAAGTATTCTATTTTAGTAACGGAAATCCCTTACCAAGTTAACCGTGAGCGACTAATTGAGAAAATTGCTGAATTAGTTAAAGAAAAAAAAATAGACGGTATTACCGATTTACGTAATGAATCAAATCGTGAGGGAACACGTATTGTGATTGAATTGCGTAAAGACGTTAATCCGCAAGTTATGTTAAATAATCTATTTAAATTAACTCAATTACAAGTATCGTATGGAATTAATATGTTAGCCTTAATTGATGGACAACCAAAGGTATTGAGTTTAAAAGAGATTATTTCAGAATATATTAAACATCAAGTTGAGGTTATCGTTCGTCGTACGAAATTTGATTTAGATAAAGCTGAGGATCGTGCTCATATTTTAGAAGGATTACGTATTGCGCTTGATCATATTGATCGTATTATTGCGATTATACGGGGTTCATCTAACGATGAAGAGGCGCTTAACTCTTTAATGGCTGAATTCTCTTTATCAGAACGTCAAGGGAAAGCTATTTTAGAAATGCGTCTTCGTCGTTTAACAGGATTAGAACGAGGTAAAATTGAGGATGAATATCAGAATTTAGTTGTGTTAATTGCTGATTTAAAGGATATTTTAGCGAACGAGTCTCGTGTCCATGCAATTATTCGCGAGGAATTACTCGAAGTTAAGCAAAAGCATGGCGATGAACGTCGTACTCAGGTTGTTCGTGGTTCTGACTTTGATATTGAAGATGAAGATTTAATTCCGGAAGAACAGGTTATTATTACATTAACGAATAACGGATATATTAAGCGTCAACCAATTTCAACATATCGCTCTCAAAACCGTGGTGGTCGTGGTGTTCAAGGAATGGGAACCCATGATGATGATTATGTAAAGGAATTATTATCAACTTCGACGCATGATTATTTATTATTCTTCACAAGTAAAGGGAAAGTATATCAGAAAAAGGCGTATACAATTCCTGAGTATGGTCGCACAGCTAAGGGGTTACCGATTGTCAATATTATTGAGATTGCCCAGGATGAGTACATTAGTGCGATTATTCCGGTTAAGGAGTTCAATGACGATGAGTTCTTATTCTTTGCAACATGTTCAGGGGTAGTTAAACGTACAACATTATCGGCTTTTGGGCATATTAGAACAAATGGACTCATTGCTTTATCGTTACGGGAAGATGACGAGTTGATTGGGGTACGAAAAACATCAGGGCAAGATGATATTATTATTGCTTCAAGCGGCGGAAAGGCTGTTTGGTTTGATGAGACTGAGGTGCGCCCAATGGGACGTACGGCAGCTGGTGTTCGAGGTATTCACTTAGAAGATGGTGAAGTTGCAATTGGGATGGAGATGGTTACAATGGATCAAGAAATTCTGGTTGTAACAGAAAAAGGATTCGGTAAACGCACGTCGATTAAAGAATATCGTAAAACGAAACGTGGCGGTAAAGGAGTTAAGACTGTCACTATTACTGATAAAAATGGATCCTTGGTAGCAATGAAAGCTGTGAACGCAGATGAGGATTTATTAATTGTAACGAACAAGGGCGTTATTATCAGAACGCCAATTCATCAAATTTCACAAACGGGACGTGCAACACAAGGTGTGAAACTCATCCGATTAACAGAGGATCAGGCGGTTTCTAGCGTTGCTATTGTGGAACATGAAGAGTCAGAAGAGTTGCACACTATAAACGAGGAAGCGACTCAGGTTGTAGATACAGCAGAAACTAAAACTGAGTAATAATACCTTCTTTTTAGAAAAAATAAATAATTTGAGTCTTATGCGCATATAATAAAATACATTTAATATACTAATATTGACAAAAAAAATGCTTAATGCTATAGTACAATTAAATAAAAAAGCAGTGATTAGGATTAGTACTTTTTACTTTATTGCATAGAGAGTCGGCGGTTGGTGAAAGCCGAACAATGAGTAATTTGGAATCAACCTAGGAGTGGAATGAAGAAGGTAAGTATTCATTCACGGTCTAACCGTTATCTTTGCAAGGGGTCTAATCAATTGGTTCTTAAAAGAACGGTTAGTGGACAACTAGGGTGGCAACGCGGGTTAAATCTCGTCCCTAATTTAGGGATGAGATTTTTTTGTTTGGGCTACCTAATCAAACAACAGTATAGGAGGAATGTAAATGTTAGATTTAAAACGAGTTCGAGAAGATTTACAAGGCACGATTAAACGTTTAGAAACACGCGGTGGAGATTTTAGTTATTTAAATAAAATTACCGAATTAGATGAACAACGTAAAAATATTATTCTTGAAGTAGAGCAGCTAAAATCTAATCGTAACGAAGTATCAAAATTAATCGGACAATATAAACGTGAGAAAAAAGATGCTTCTGAATTATTGGCTCAAATGAATGGTGTCGGTGAAAAAGTTAAAGAACTTGATGAAAAATTACGTGGGTTAGACGAAGAAATTAAAAATTTATTATTAGGAACGCCTAATGTTCCATGTGGAACAATCGCGTTAGGGAAAGATGAAAATGATAATGTAGAGATTCGTAAATATGGAGAGCCTACACATTTTGATTTTGCTCCAAAAGCGCATTGGGATTTAGTAACGGATTTAGATATTATTGATTTTGAACGCGCTGGGAAGATTACGGGGAGTCGTTTTGCCGTTTATAAGGGATTAGGTGCCCGTTTAGAACGTGCTTTAATTAGTTTTATGTTAGATTTACATACTGGCGACCATGGATATACAGAGATTTTACCGCCAGTTATTGTGAATCGTGCAAGTATGACAGGAACAGGTCAATTACCTAAATTTGAAGAGGATGCTTTCAAGTTAGTAGATACAGATTATTTCCTTATTCCAACAGCAGAGGTTCCAGTAACAAATTTACATCGTGATGAAATTTTAAACGGGGAACAATTACCGATTAAATATACGGCATATAGTCCATGTTTCCGTGCTGAAGCCGGATCTGCTGGACGTGATACACGAGGAATTATCCGTCAGCATCAATTTAATAAGGTTGAATTAGTTAAGTTTGTTAAACCTGAAGATTCTTATCAAGAGCTAGAGGATTTAACAGCAAATGCTGAGAAGGTGTTACAATTATTAGGATTACCATATCGTGTCATTGAATTATGTACAGGAGATATCGGATTTTCTGCCGCGAAAACATATGATATTGAGGTTTGGTTACCATCTTATCATGCTTATAAAGAGATTTCTTCTTGTTCAAACTTTGAAGATTTTCAAGCCCGTCGTGCGAATATTAAATTCCGTCGTGATGCAAAAGCTAAACCAGAATTTGTTCATACATTAAATGGTTCAGGTTTAGCAATCGGACGTACAGTCGCTGCGATTATTGAAAATTACCAACAAGCAGATGGAAGCATCGTGATTCCTGAAGTTTTACGTCCATATATGCGTAATCTTGAGGTTATTAAATAAGAATTAAAAGGGGAGCGAAAGCTCCTTTTTTTTGTGAAAAGGAATGTTTTTTGCGTAGGGCTAGATTAAACGACATAAAAATGTTAAAATGAATCATTAAGAAAAATGTGTTGAAATCGGGTGATAGAATGAGAATCTGTGTTTTGTCAAGCGGCAGTGTAGGAAATGCGACGATTATAGAAAGCAATCAAACAGCAATTTTAATAGATAACGGTTTATCTCTAAAGAAATTACAGGAATTGATGAAACAAAGTGGGTTTGATGAAAATAAAATAGAGCATATTTTGATTACGCATGAGCATAGTGATCATATTAAAGGAGTTGGTGTTTGCACACGAAAGTGGAAGTTAAAAGTTTGTGCAACCCAGAAAACGATTGATGAGATGTATCGAAAGAAAATTATTAGTCCAGGGGTAGAGCAGACAATAGCAATAGAAAAGGATCAATGGATAGAGTTAGGAGATTTATCTGTCATGCCGTTTAGGATCTCTCATGATGCTGTTGATCCAGTTGGCTATATGGTTAAGCAAGGGGATAAAACCTTAGTTTATGTGACAGATACAGGCTACATTACAGGGGATATTTTAAAAACCCTAGGAAATGCAGATGCTTATATTATGGAGACAAATCATAATGTTGAAATGTTGCAAATGTGTAATCGCCCGTGGTCATTAAAACAACGTATTTTAGATGATTGTGGCCATTTATCAAATGAGGATTCTGCTTATGCTATGAGTCAATTAATTGGTGATAAAACGAAACATATTTATTTAGCTCATTTAAGTCAGGAGGCTAATCTACCGGATTTGGCAATGATGACGGTGCGGCATGTATTAAGGGAAGAAAATATTAATTTAGATAGTTTAAATTTATATATGACATATCCAATGCAACCCTCTAAGGTTGTCACATTATAATGGGAGGTTTTTTTATGTATAGTTGTTTAGAACATATTGAAGAGGCAATGGATCGATATTTAGATGAGTATGGAAAATTACCTATTTTAGTGGAAGTTGAAATTAGTCATTGTTGTGCTTATTGCGATCAAGAAGCAGTTTATAAAATTATTGAAGGAATGATGGTTGAGGACGAGGATGACTTATAATGATAATATTAAGGTTCGCTAATATTTATGTGATGTTATCCTAGAAAAAAATTGGTTTTGTAGGGATTGTTTTTCATATGTTGAATAGTCCTAATCTTTTTAACCCTATGCGTGGGGAGAACGGAGGCGATATTTTATGAATATTACGATTATTTCTGTTGGAAAAATTAAAGAAAAATATATTAAGCTAGGAATTGATGAGTTCTCTAAGCGGTTATCGAGATATTGTAAATTAACGATGGTTGAAGTTCCAGATGAGAAAACACCTGATAATGCATCTATGCGAGAGATGGAATTAATTAAAGAGAAGGAAGGAAAATTAATTTTAAATAAGGTTAAGGATAATATGTATGTGATTGCAATGGATTTACAGGGCGAGATGAAAACCTCTGAGCAGTTTGCGA
>DKYS01000036.1:0-414 GCA_002493395.1 Turicibacter sp. UBA7094
CAGGAGGCAAAAAAGGGAAATATAGATGGAGCAAAGCAATTAATTGAAGATGGAGTAAAAATATTTGTGGAGGGTCATCGAGCACATGCCTCGCTCATTCAAAAGGAAGCAGAAGGAGAACAGACAGCATTTAGTTTATTGTTAATGCATGCCGAAGATCAATTGATGACCACAGAAACATTAAAAATTATCGCAGAGGAGTTTATTGATATCTATCAGGATAAATTTAATCGCTAAGGGGGAATTGAAAATGTTAAAAATTAAATTATTTTGTGCGGGTGGAATGTCAACAAGTATTTTGGTGAAAAAAATGTTAGAGTCAGCTGAAAAGAAAGGGATTGCGGTAGAGATTGCTGCTTATCCTGAGGCACAGATGGATCAGCAAACAGACGATTGTGATATTGCGTTATTAGG
>DKYS01000036.1:765-8557 GCA_002493395.1 Turicibacter sp. UBA7094
TTTGCATTGAATTTAAAATAAAATAGGGGGGGAATTTAAATGCAAGAGTTTTTTACAAATAAAGTAATTCCATTAGTTATGAGATTTGTGACATTAAAAGGTGTGGTCGCATTAAAGGATGGGCTGTTGTATAGTATGCCGTTAACAATCGTTGGATCTATCTTTTTGTTACTTGCCAATTTTCCGATTCAAGCAGTTGTTGATTGGCTAGATTCAATGGGATGGATTGATCCATTAAACCAGGCATATGGAGCTACGTTCAATATTGTTGCGCTTATAGGTGTTGTTGGAATTGCCTATGAGTATGTTAAAAATGAGGGGTATCAAGGATTAAATGCTGGTGTTTTGGCGGCTGTTTCATTTGTTTTAACTACTAATCCTTATGTAGTCGCTGAGAACGGAACAGTCGTAAACAATGTAATTGATAAAACGTGGACGGCAGGACAAGGGATGATTGCGGCTATTGTAATCGGACTACTTGTTGGTTGGACTTACGCTTGGTTTATGAAACATGATATTCGAATTAAAATGCCTGCTGGAGTTCCAGAGGGAGTAGCCAATTCATTTACAGCATTAATTCCTGGTTTTGTTATTATTACAGGGGCAACGCTTATTTATTCATTCTTTAAATTTGTTTTGGATACCACATTTATAGAAGCGATTTATTCATTTATTCAAACACCGTTACAAGGATTAACTGATTCATTAGGTGGAGTTATTGCTGTTGGGTTAATTATTCCATTCTTATGGTGGTTTGGGGTCCATGGATCAACCATTGTCGGAGGAATTATGGGTTCTTTACTTCAGTCGAATTCATTAGCGAATCAGGCTATTCTTGATGCGGGCTTAGAGTTAACCATTGAAAATGGAGGTCGTATTGTGACCCAACAGTTTATTGATCAATTTATGACAGTTACGGGTGCCGGATTAACCATTGGTTTAGTGATTTATATGATTTTCTTCGCTAAATCAGTTCAGTGTAAGGAGTTAGGAAAGCTAGGAGGTGTACCGGGATTATTTAATATCAATGAACCTATTTTATTTGGATTACCAATTGTTTTAAATCCATTCCTTCTTCTTCCGTTTATACTGATGCCAGTTATTTCAGGAATTATTTTATATTTCTGTATGTCGATCGGGCTAGTTCCATTATTTTCAGGAGTTATGGTACCTTGGACAACGCCACCAATTATTTCAGGATTCTTGGTTGGAGGATGGAAAATGGCCTTATTACAAACCGCTATTTTAACTCTATCGTTCTTCGTTTACCTTCCATTTATTAAGAAAATAGACAGAATGAACTATGAAGCTGAAAAAGCCGCAAATTAAATGAAAGTCAAGAAAGATATAGACGATTAGGATGGATTAAATAATGAATTAATTTAGGGAGGTATCTTATGAGAATCCGTAACTAAATGTTTACGGGTTCCTTATTTCTCCCAATGGGGGTTTATCAACACGTACGATTGAAAGATAATAAAATTTAAAAAAATCACAGGAGGAATTCAAATGGCATTTAGAGAGAACTTTTTATGGGGAGGAGCAACTGCTGCAAACCAATGTGAAGGAGCATATTTAGAAGGAGGACGTGGATTAGCTAATGTTGATGTTGTTCCAGCTGGAAGTGATCGTTTTTCAGTGGGATCAGGAATGATGAAGATGTTTAGTTGCAATGAAGAGCATTACTATCCAAGTCATGAGGCAATTGATATGTATCATCATTATAAAGAGGATATTGCACTGTTGGCTGGAATGGGGTTCAAATGTTATCGTTTATCAATTGCATGGTCACGAATTTTTCCAAAAGGAGATGAATTAGAGCCAAACGAAGAAGGGTTAAAGTTTTACGACAATTTATTTGATGAATGTTTAAAGTATGGTATTGAACCGTTAGTAACCATTTGTCATTTTGATGTGCCAATGCATTTAATTGAAACGATTGGTGGGTGGAGAAGCCGTCAAATGATTGACCATTATGTGAGATATTGTGAGACCATTTTTAAACGGTATAGAGATAAAGTAAAGTATTGGCTAACATTTAATGAAATTAATATGATTTTGCACTTCCCATTCATGGGAGCTGGATTGTATTTTGAGGAAGGTGAAAATAAGCAGCAGGTTAAATATACGGCGGCTCATCATGAGTTAGTGGCCAGTGCTTTAGCAACGAAGATTGCCCATGAAATTAATCCAGACTTTAAAATTGGATGTATGTTAGCTGCCGGAAATACCTATGCTAATACTTGCCATCCAGAAGATGTTTGGAAGTCAATAGAAAAAGATCGCGAAAACTATTTCTTCATTGATGTTCAATCACGTGGAGAATATCCAGCGTATGCTTTAAAACAGCTAGAGCGTGAAGGCGTTAAAATTCCATTTGTTAAAGGGGATAAAGAATTACTTCAAAAGTATACAGTTGATTTTATTTCCTTCTCTTACTATTCTTCCCGTTTAGTTAGTGCCAATCCAGAAGTCAATAAAATGACAGAAGGAAATGTTTTTGATACTTTAAAAAATCCTTACTTAAAAGTAAGTGAATGGGGATGGCAAATTGATCCACTTGGTTTAAGGATTACATTGAATTCGTTGTACGATCGTTATCAAAAACCATTGTTCATTGTTGAAAATGGATTGGGAGCGGTTGATATTCCAGATGAACACGGTTATGTAGAAGATGATTACCGTATTGACTATCTCCGTGAACATATTAAGGTGATGAAAGAGGCGGTTGAATTAGACGGAGTTGATTTACTTGGCTATACAACTTGGGGGTGTATTGACCTTGTTAGTGCTGGAACAGGCGAAATGAAAAAACGCTATGGTTTTATTTACGTCGATAAAGATAATGAAGGGAATGGAACCTTAAGACGTTCGAAAAAGAAATCGTATAATTGGTATAAAAAAGTGATTCATTCAAATGGCGAAGATTTGGAATAGATATAAAGCCTCTCATGGTTGAGAGGCTTTTATCTTGCAGCAAAGTCATTATCTAGAAAGTTATTCGTTGAAAGTTTAACCTTAAGGGCTGATCAAGTCATGCTTGAAAATCTAGCTATGCGTACAGATGGAGTTTATTCATTTCAAGCGGGAGGACCCTTATTAAGGGGACTATTCTCTAAAGGTAATGTTATTATTGAAAGTAAGGAAAGTATTAAGGTTGAGGGATACCAAAAAGTTATCTATAAAGATCATCAGGATAAGGTGTTAGTCATCTGGGAAGAGGGGATGGAACTTCCCGTTATTGACGTATCACCAATTTTATCAAATGAGGATATTCTTGTACCTGGTTCGTATGACCGACAAGATCCAGGGAATTTGTTTAAAGAGTAGTTAGGTTAATGAAATGATTTAAAAGTTAATTCCGTATATTTCTCGATAATGATCAGAAGACGGGGCGGTGTATATTTCTTTTTATTTATAGATGGTAGTGGGAGTTTTATTAGCTTTTATTCATTGTAGAAAAATAGAAGCTTTGGTTAGAATCATAACTACTGGAGAAAAGGTTGATTGATTAATCAGCCTTTTTATCGTAGAAAGATATAAATATAGTCAAAATTATGAGATTGCGTTTATGATATACTAGTTTTAGTTGCTATTGATAATTATTATCAAAAAGAGGAGGAGTTAAAAAATGATGATCAATAAAAGACTCATCTCAGTATGTGATGAATCTAAGAAATATATGGGGCTCACCATTGTCTGTAGTTGGATTGGGCTTGTTTGTAACATTATTATTATTTGGCTAATCGGTCAGTTACTTAATACGATGGTCGCGGGACAAACATTAGATTTAATGAGTGGTTCATTATGGGGGGCAATGTCTAATTATAAACTAACGACAACTCTTTCGTTAAGTACAGGAATAATCATCACAGTCATTGCTTTAATCATTAAATTAGTAAGTCATCATTTATATGGATTATATTCATATAAATCTTCAGCAAACGCTCGGACGACTTTACGTCGCCTCGTATATGAAAAACTATTACGTTTAGGAATGGATTATCAAAATGCTGAAAAAACGTCCGGAGTCGTTCAATTATCGATTGAAGGAGTTGAACAGTTAGAAATTTATTTTGGTAAATATATTCCCCAATTTTTCTATTCGTTATTAGCACCACTCACATTATTTGTTGTGATTTCATTTATCTCTTGGAAAGCAGCATTAGTATTTATGTTATGTGTGCCGTTAATCCCGATGTCAATCATTGCAATTATGAAAGTCGCTAAACGTATTTTAAAAGAATACTGGAATAACTATGCGAATTTAGGAGATACGTTTTTAGAAAACTTACAAGGGCTAACAACCTTAAAAGTATACGGGCAAGATGAACAAAAACACATAGAAATGAATGAAGAAGCAGAAGGCTTCCGTCGCATTACGATGAAAGTGTTAAGTATGCAGTTAAATTCGATTAATATTATGGACTTGATTGCTTTTGGGGGATCAGCAATTGGAACAATTGTTGCCTTATATCAATTCAAAAATGGACACCTTGGAGTTGGAGATTTAATTATTATTATTTTGCTCTCATCTGAATTTTTTATACCGCTTCGTTTACTAGGATCCTATTTTCACATCGCGATGAATGGAATGGCAGCTTCTGACCGTATTTTTGCTTTATTAGATACAGAGGAAGAAAACATCATAAATGGAAAAGTTATTCCAATACGTGAGGGATTAGACATTTCAGTTGAGAATGTAAACTTTAGTTATGACGGGAAGCGACAAGTCTTAAAAGATATTTCATTTGATTTAATGCCAGGCGGTTTAACAGCTATCGTTGGGGAAAGTGGAAGTGGTAAGAGCACAATGGCTGCGTTATTACTTGCCCAAAAGAAAGTGCGCGATGGGAAAATTTTATTAAATGGCGTTTCTTTATCAGAAGTCGCTCCTTACGAGTTATATCAACATGTTTCATTAGTGTCAGCGCATAGTCATATTTTTAAAGGAACGTTACGTGATAATTTATTAATGGCTAAGCCAGACGCCACACAAGCAGAAATTAATGAAGCGTTAAAAACAGCTCGTTTAGATGAATTTATCACAAGCTTACCAAACGGGCTAGAAACAGAAGTATCTGAAAACGGTAGTTCATTATCAGGCGGACAAAAACAACGTTTAGCATTAGCACGTGTCATTTTAGCGAATCGTCAAGCGATTATTTTTGATGAAGCAACGTCAAACATTGATGTTGAAAGTGAAGAAGCGATTTGGGATGCTATTTATGATTTATCCAAAACGAAGACGATTATGGTTATCTCTCATCGTCTAGCAAGTGTTAGACGTGCAAAAGCGATTCATGTTTTCAAAATGGGAGAATTAGTTGAATCAGGAACACATGAGGAGTTAATGATAAAAGACGGCGTGTACGCAAACATGGTATCTAGGCAACAACAATTAGAGAGCATTAGAGAGGTGAGATAATGCAACGTCAATCTGGGTTTAGTATTATGAAACGATTAATCTTAGAACTGAAGCCGTTAATTTTAGTCATGCTTATTACCATTACCATGGGGGTTCTAGGATTTTTAGCAGCAATAGCGATTGCGAGCTTTGCTGCAGTTGGACTAGGGGCACTTGTTGAGGGACCAACGATTGTGACATTCCAACAAGCTATTATCATTATGCTAGTTTGTGCAGTTAGTCGTGGGTTATTGCGCTATGCTGAACAATTATCGGGGCATTATATTGCCTTTAAAATCTTATATATTTTAAGAGATAAAATTTTTACTAAGCTTCGTACATTAGCACCTGCTAAATTAGAAGGTAAAGATAAAGGGAATTTAATTTCATTAATTACATCAGATATTGAATTGTTAGAAGTTTTTTACGCACATACGATTGCGCCAATTGCGATTGCATTATTGACAAATAGTATCATTGCTATCCTTTTATATTTCATTCATCCAGCTTATGGATGTGTTGCAGCTGCCTACTTTATTTTAGTTGGAGTGATTGTCCCTTACGCCTCATCTGTTTTTGTAAAAGAGGCAGGGGTAAACTATCGACAATCGTTTGCAAGTAGTAATCAATACATTTTAGATTCCTTACGAGGGTTAAAAGAAATTTTATTATTTAATCAAGGGCAAGATCGTTTATCTCATTTAAATGAACAGTCAAACCATTTGAATCAAAGTATTCGTAAAATTAAAGATCATGAAGGATTAGTGACAGGATTAACAGGGGTCATTATTACCTCAGCTATGCTTGTTTTTGTTGGAATGGGATTTTATTTTTATACCACTTCACAATTAAGTTTAACATTAGTATTAGTTGCGTTAGTCATTATTGCTTCTTCGTTTGGGCCTGTTGTGGCATTAAGTAATTTATCTAATACATTAGCACATACGTTTGCTTGCGCACAGCGTCTATTTGATTTATTAGATGAGCAACCTCAAGTAACGGAAATTTTAGGAAATAAAGAATTAGCGATGGATGAGTTAGCATTAGAGCAAGTCACATTTACTTATCCAAATGGGGAGGCACCTGTTTTAAAACAAGCGTCTATTTCAATTAAAAAAGGTGACAAGTTAGCCTTAATTGGCCCAAGTGGAATTGGAAAAAGTACGTTTATCAAGTTATTAATGCGATATTTTGATGTTGAAAAGGGTCAAGTCCAAATTGATGGTGAAAATATTTCAACGATTCCAACAGCTTCTCTTCGTACGAAACAAACATTAGTGAGTCAGGAAACGTATCTGTTTAATGATACGATTGCAAGTAACATTAAAATTGGGAAAGCTGATGCGACGTTAGAAGAAGTGATCGAGGCAGCTAAAAAAGCATCGATTCATGAATTTATTGAAACATTACCAAATGGTTATGAAACAAAAGTTGGCGAACTTGGTGGCATGGTTTCTTCAGGAGAAAAACAACGTTTAGGGCTCGCTCGTGCATTTTTACACGATGGAGATGTTTTAATTTTAGATGAACCAACAAGTAATTTAGATGCCTTGAATGAAGGGTCTATCTTAAAATCAATTAAAGATTATAATCAAGATAAAACCATTATCATGATTTCACATCGTAAATCAACGACTGCGATTTGTGATAAGGTTTATAAACTTGAGAGTCAAAAACTAAAGTTACAAAAATAATGGGAAGGATTAGGCTATCCTAATCCTTTATTTTTCAAGAAATTAATGATAATGATTATCGTTGATAGGGAGAGGGTTTAAAATGGCCAAAGGTAGAGTAGAACGCGAAAAACGTGTGATTAAGTTAATGATTGAACTGTATTGTCATAAAAAGCATCAACATAAATCAAATGGTTTATGTGAATCATGTGAAGAATTACTAAATTATGCGCATAAGCGTTTAAGTTTTTGTAAGTTTGGCGATGAAAAGACAATTTGTCAAAAGTGTCCGATTCATTGTTATAAAAAGGATATGAAGGAAAAAGTAAAAGAGGTCATGAGATTTTCAGGACCACGTGTTTTAATTTATTCACCAATAGAGTTTTTTAGACATTTGTTAGATTAAGAAGGGGAGAGAGAAAGATGAACAAACTAACAAAAGGGTTACTTGTATTATGTGGATTGATTTGTATGGGGTTTGGGATAGTCGGGATTATCTTACCTATTTTACCGACAACTCCCTTTTTATTATTAGCGTCGGTCTGCTTTGTTAAAGGATCCACACGATTTGATCGATGGTTTAAATCTACAAACTTATACAAAAAGCATTTAGAGAGCTTTGTTCAAAATCGTCAAATGACGTTAAAACAAAAATGGACGATTTTATTAACTGCTGATGTTATGCTATGTTTTCCTTTCTTCATTATAGATA
>DKYS01000036.1:8576-8715 GCA_002493395.1 Turicibacter sp. UBA7094
GATGAACAAACTAACAAAAGGGTTGCTAGTATTATGTGGATTAATTTGTATGGGATTTGGAATATTAGGGGTTATTTTGCCTATTTTACCTACAACGCCCTTTTTATTATTAGCATCGGTCTGCTTTGTTAAAGGATCC
>DKYS01000036.1:8817-26715 GCA_002493395.1 Turicibacter sp. UBA7094
TGGATTTTCATGTGTGATGTTAGCGATTGCGGCAACGGGTTATTTAATCACTAAAAAGGGAAAACCTAGTGTGAAATGGCATGTTACTGCAACTTTATCGTTCTTTGCTTACCTAATTTTAATCATTGTTTTATAGGNNGCCTAAAGAAAATAATATTTAAGTTAAGGAGAGATAAAGATGTTATCACATGGATGTTTTTTTGCCGCTTTACTGATTTACTATATTCCAAAAGCTTTAGGGAAAAAGATTAAGTTAACCGTAAACTTACATATGTTTTTTGGAAGTTTAGCTGTACTTGGGATGTTATATGAAACTGCAATGAAATTTGGAACGGATAAATTTTTAAAATACGTTGGATTTTCATGTGTGATGTTAGCCATTGCGGCAACGGGTTATTTAATTACTAAAAAAGGAAAACCTAGTGTAAAATGGCATGTTATTGCAACCTTATCGTTCTTTGCTTACTTAATTTTAATCATTGTTTTATAGGATAAGTCTGTAATATGAGAAAACTATCGCCTACAGAGTAGGCGGTAGTTTTTTATTTTAGACTAAAGTTGTTATCTTATCATCGAAAGTAACTTGCCGACAATCGGATTTTTTATACAGGCGAGGAAATATGAGAGGAATGAAATTTGGAAGAACATTTAAAGAATCAGGCCATATACATATAACGAACAACAGAGTGAAGGAGGATTTGATTTAAAAGGAGGTGTAGGGGATGGCAGCTGTTGATGATGCATCGGTTGAGGATTATGATATAGCCGATGAGGATAGCAGTTCAGACGATGGGCGGTATAAAGGAAGTACGTTTGCTAGTTTATTGGTTATTATTTTATTCGTCGTTTGGTTTTTATATCGAATCGGATGTTTAGGACAACGTTAAAAGGATGCACCTGTTTAATTCAGGGCATCCTTTTTATATAGGTTGGCTAAAGTATGTAAGAAGTGGATGACGTCCTCTTGGGAGGTTGTATAGGAGGTGATGAGGCGAATGACGGAATGTGTTTCATCGTAAGGCTCCCATAGGGTAAAAGTAAAGGTTTTACTGAGTTCAGTTAAGATTTTGTTCGGTAAGATGGGGAAAAGTTGGTTGGTTTGTGTTTGAACGAAAAATGGAAGGTTTAGATGGCATAGGCCTTGCCGGAGTTCATCCGCTCGTTGATTAGCTAAATGAGCAATTTCAAAGTAAAGAGAATCTTTAAAAAGCGTTAAAAATTGAAGACCTAGTAATCGACCTTTGGCTAAAAGGGCTCCTTTTTGTTTCATGTTGAGACGAAAGTTTTCGGCCAGTAACGGATTTGTTAAGATGAGTGCTTCTCCAAAAAGGGCTCCATTTTTCGTTCCTCCAATATAAAAAGCATCCGTTAGACGGGCATAATCTTCAAGTGTTAAGGTGTTAGAAGGGGCGACTAATCCTGAACCTAGTCGTGCGCCATCGATATAAAGATAGAGGTGGTGAGCATGACATAATTGGGTGAGTTCTTCTAACTCTTGTTTTGAATAAAGCGTCCCTAGTTCTGTCGGGTTTGATAAATAAAGAAGCTTTGGTGTGACCATGTGCATGGTTCGCGGCTGTTTAAAAAATGAAGTTAAGGTGTCGCAAGTTATTTTTCCATCAACTGTAGGAAGTGGAATAATTTTATGGCCGGTCGATTCAATGGAACCTACTTCATTTGTCACAATATGCCCAGTTTGGGCAGATAGTACGGCTTCGTACGGTTTAAGCGCATGAGAGATAAAGGTTAAATTTGTTTGAGTTCCTCCAATTAAAAAATGGATTTCGCATGATTGGGTACCGAGGTAGGAGCGGATAGCTGTTTTTGCTTGCTGGCAATAGTCATCTTCCCCATAACCAGGTGTTTGCAATTCGTTGGTCGTGAGTAGGTCTTCTAAAATTTTAGGGTGTGCTCCGTCCGCGTAGTCTATTTTAAAATTAATCATAATTGATGGAAACTTAAAATCAAGTCTCCTTCCCTCCTTTTTCTCTGAATGAAACGTTTGCTATACTGTATTCAAAAAATAGCGCAAAAATGTTAAAATTTAAGAAGATGACAAGAGGTTTGGAAATGAACTTTAAGTCGAGGACTAGTAAAAGTAGAGAGAATAGGATATGATATCAAGGATAAGCTTTTTATGATGAGGATGCTTTTATCAAGAAGGATGATGCGTTGATGAGATAGAATAAGACATAATGAGATGGAGGGTGCAAAGTCATGGTTGGAAAATGGTTAATTAAGCAATTGGAAAAACGAGGGGGTCAAAAAGAAGAAATTCGTGAACGGACCATTTTTATAGCAGGGTTAATCGGAATATTATCCAATATTTTACTCTTTGCTGTGAAGTTTGGGGTTGGATGGCTTGCAGGGAGTATCGCTGTCATGGCCGATGCGTTCAATAACTTGTCTGACACGGCATCTTCTGTCATTACGATTGTCGGTGTAAGGTTAGCTAATCGTCCGGCAGATAAAGAACATCCGCATGGACATGGTCGAATTGAGTATATTTCAGCCCTAATTGTTGCTTTTATGGTTATGTTAGTCGGGGTTCAATTTATTCAGTCTTCAATTGGCCGGATTTTAAATCCGAGTGAGGTAAAGTTTGAATGGGTGTCATTTTCATTGCTTTTTATTTCGGTGTTAGTGAAAGTATGGTTAAGCTTTTTTAATAAACAAATGGGGGAGGCGATTCAATCAGGTGCGTTAAAGGCAGCATCGGTTGATGCTTTAGGTGATGTATTTACTTCAAGTACGGTCCTTCTTTCTTTTTTAATGGCCCGTTTCACCTCATTTCCAATTGATGGGTATGCGGGGGTCATTGTCGCAGGATTTATTTTATATGCAGGGTATAATTTAGTTAAGGAAACGATTAGTCCACTTCTTGGCGAGGCGCCTGATGAGGAGCTTGTACAACAAATTTATGAACGATTACTCTCTTTTGAGCACATTACGGGGGCGCATGACTTAATGATTCATAACTATGGGGTCGGTTGTATCATCGCCTCAATCCATGCTGAAATCCCAGCTGATATTGATGTGATGACGATTCACGATATTATTGACGAGGCCGAACGACAAATTTCAGAAGAGCTTCATCTGCATTTAGTGATTCATATGGATCCTGTTTCCGTTGAAACTGAAGAGATTAAAGTGATGAAAAGAGAATTAGAACAACTGATTGACGAGCATCCTGTGATTATGTCGATGCATGATTTCCGAATCATTGGGCAGGAACCGAATAAGAACTTGATTTTTGATTTAGTTGTCAATGGGTCCTTATTAAATAAAAAGGTAACAGAGTCCTCAATTAAAGACGAGGTGATTGCTAAAATTAAAAGGAATCATCCTCAGTATCGTTGTGTCATTGTGATTGATCGCATGTATTTATAGAAAACAAAAGAACCGGTCAGATGTCTCTGATCGGCTCTTTTAGTTTGAGTCAAGTCGAATTGTCGGTATGCCCTAAGAAGTAGAGAATTCTTATAAACGATGTGTTAAGGGTGGAGTGAGCGGTTCGCATGACTGAGAACTTTTGTTTGTTATGAGAAATTAATTCATTTAAACGTTATATAAACAGCGATGTTTTCTACAATTAATACAGCAGATGAGGGGGAGGTGACGTACAAGGTAGGCGATCATCTAACTAAAAGTAAAAAAAAGTTATCTCGACTAATCTAATAGATGATTTCAAGAAATCATCCTTTGGAAAATAATGAGTAATTATCTTACGGATTACAATGCTCTAGCACGTTATCGACATGGTTTGCTACACGAACTTTACGGAAGATTTTTGTAATCACGCCCGTTTCATCGATAATAAAGGTTGAGCGTTCAATTCCGATGGCTTTTTTTCCGTACATATTTTTCTCTTTTAACACACCATATTGAGTGCAAACGGTTTCCTCTGTATCAGATAACAAGATAAATGGTAAATCGTGTTTTGCAATAAATTTTTCATGACTTTGAACGCTGTCGCGACTCACACCTAAAATCACGGCATTTTGTTGATTAAAGGATTGAATGGCATCACGGAAATCCTTTGCTTCATTTGTGCAACCGGGCGTATTATCACGAGGATAAAAATAAAGAATAACTTTTTTTCCTAAGTAATCACGTAACCTATGTTGACGGTGATCAGATCCCAGTAAGGTAAAGTCGGGGGCTGGCATTCCCTCAGTTAAGGTGATTGGTTCCATCAAATTTCACTTCTTTCTTTAGTAATGATTATAAATAATTATGCGTTATTGTGGGGATGTTGTAAACAAATATGATAAGATATTTAAGAATTTTTCATTATTATTTTAATTAAATCGTGAGAAATAAAAGAAAAGGATGTGTTAAACATGTTAATGATTTTGTCACCTGCCAAGACGTTTGTAACCGAAGAAAAGGTGCCTCGCTCAGTTTTTAAAGAACTTCTATTTCATGAAAAGACTGCGGGATTAATTCAACAATTAGCCTCTCTTTCAACAGAAGAATTAGGGACACTTATGAAGATGTCAGAGGAACTGTCAGAGTTAAATGGTGAACGATATCGAAAATTTTATGTTGATGATCCGCAGGCGATTCCTGCGATTCATGCGTTTTCTGGGGAGGCGTATAAGGGATTAGAGGCGTGGACACTTAATCAGGAGGCGCTTGATTTTTCAAAAGAGTCGTTGCGAATTTTATCGGGGCTTTATGGCGTTTTGCATCCTTTTGATGCCATTAATCCGTATCGATTAGAGATGGGATTAAAATTTTCAGGGAGACACGGGAAAAATTTGTATGAGTATTGGAAAGAAGAGATAACGAATTATTTTTTATCAGAACTTGCAAGCACTCCGGGTGATCAAGTTTTGCTTAATTTGGCGTCTAATGAGTATAGTAAAGTTTTGGATATGAAAAAGATTAAACAACACTATGCGATTCTCACGATTGAATTTAAAGAGCAAAAGGGAGAGTTATTTAAAACAGTTGGGATGTATGCAAAGCGTGCGCGTGGACAAATGGCGCGGTATATTTTAACGCATCGTATTCATAACGTCGAGCAGTTAAAACAGTTTAATGAGGAAGGGTATCAATTTAATGAGTCACTTTCTACTGAGACGGTGTGGGTGTTTACCCGCTAATCGACATAAGGAGTGAGAGGATGATTTTTTATTTTAGTGGAAGCGGGAATTCGCAAGCAGCTGCCGAGGCCATTGCGACGTTTCAAAATGACCAAATCGTTTCTATTGTTCAAGCGATACAATCAGCACACTATCATTACGCGTTAAAACCGGGCGAAAAAGTTATTTTTGTTTTCCCTGTTTACGCATGGGCACCTCCTGAAATAGTCAGCCAATTTATTTCACACGTCACGTTTGGAGAAATAGATCCTGATTATATTAGTGTTGTGGTGACATATTCTAAACAAACGGGCGATTGTTTAAATGCGGCGCGTCAGTTGATTGAAAAAAGAGGGTGGCAGGTCACAAGTTTTTATTCACTAAAAATGCCGCATAATTATTTGATTGTGGGACAGGTTGATTCCTATGAAGTGGCGTATCAAAAGTTGGTAACATCAGTGCCGACGCTAAGAGAAATTAATCAAAGTATTGCGAAAAAAGAGGAGGTTTTTAAAGAAGCCAGAGGACTATTCCCGAGATTAAGAACAAAGGGAGGATCCTTCCTATTTCGCGACCTTTCAAAAGGTCCGACTTCATTTTTTGCAAATGACCATTGTATTTCTTGTAAAGTCTGTGAAAAGATTTGTCCAACAAACTGCATTAAAGTGAAGAAAAAGCCAAAGTGGGAAGGGAAGTGTATAAAGTGTTTAGCATGTCTTCATTACTGTCCGAAATCAGCCATTCAATACGGAAAGAAAATGGAACATAAAAAACGCTATACGCACCCGGATGTGCTATGGCATGAATTGAATCAGTGTCGGAATAAAAATCGTCAGCCTAAATTTTAAAGAAAATAAACGAGTAAACAGCCAGCCGTTTAAAACTATAAAAGGGAGTCGGGCTTATTTAATGATAGACAACAAAAGAAAGTTTTAGATAAAAAATGTATATTTTAAGTAAAATCGTCCATAATTTTTAGTGTTCAGAAAAATAGATAAACCTAATTTACACACGGAAAAGAGGGAAAATGACGCCTATTTGTAGTTTTCGATAAGATGTTAAATTTAGCAGCACGTGACGAAAAAACATGTTTGTCGATAAACGCAAATGAGAAAAAAATTAGGAAAAAGTATAGGTAACCGGTTACCTATTATATGAAAGAGGTATTATTTTGTGACGAAATGTATTATAATCGTAAATGTAAACGTTGTGAAGAAATATGGTTTAAATTCATCTTTCTTTATAAGCGTTCACAGTATTAAAATAATACAACCAATCAAAATACTACTACCACGAATAGCGGTTATCTTATACGATAAGAGGAGGATTCAAGTATGTTTAAGTATTTACAGCGTACGGGGAAAGCGTTAATGCTTCCAATCGCTGCTTTACCAATCGCCGGTATTTTACTTGGAGTTGGTGGAGCATTCTTAGGAATTGCAGGGATGGCAGATGCACCGGCTATCTATCAAACAATGGCAAACTTCATTAATCATTCGCAATTTGTGACTGCTCTTTTAACAGTTATGAATGACATTGGGAATATCGTTTTCGGTAACTTGCCAATTTTATTTGCAGTTGGGGTTGCAGCTGGTTTAGCTAAAAAAGATAAAGCAACAGCCGCATTAGCTGCTGTGTTTGGTTTCTTAGTAATGAACCAAGTTATCTCTACTTTATTAGGATTAGGATTAACAAAGTTAGGTGTTGTAACAGCTGATAACGTTGGAGAATATGGAACATATGTAACAACAAACCTTGGTATTTTCACATTAAATATGTCAGTATTTGGTGGGATTATTACAGGGATGGTAACATCTGCTTTACATAATAGATTCTTCAATATTCAATTCCATCCAGTTTTATCTTTCTTTGCTGGTTCTCGTTTCGTTCCAATCATTACATCCTTAGTAATGGCTGTTGTTGGGGTTATCTTAGCTTACCTTTGGCCATATGTTCAAGATGGAATTGGAGCGTTAGCAAATGTTGTTAACTCATCTGGAGTTTTCGGTTCATTCTTATTTGGATTAGTTGAGCGTTCATGTGTTCCATTCGGATTACATCACGTATTCTATACACCATTCTGGTACGGTTCATTCGTTGAAGCTAACTTATTAATCAATGGTGTTGATACAGTTGTTCAAGGGGCTAACACAGCTTACTTCGTTCAATTAGGATCAATGGGTGATTTAGTTGGATTAGACTCTGAAAGAATGCATGAAATCGTTATGGGAACATCAGCATTCTTAGCTGGTAAATATCCATTTATGATGTTCGGATTACCTGGTGCAGCATTAGCAATGTACAAATGTGCAAAACCTGAAAAACGCCAAGCTGTTGGAGGTTTATTAGGAGCTGCTGCGTTAACAACAATTTTAACAGGTATTACTGAACCATTAGAGTTCACATTCTTATTCGTTGCACCAATCTTATTCGTTGTGCATGCTATCTTCTGTGGATTATCTTTCATGATTATGGCAATGTTAGATGTTTTCATCGGAATGACTTTCTCTGGTGGATTAATTGACTTCGTTTTATTCGGATTATTACCTGCAGGTGCTGGTGTGGCAACACATTGGTATTGGGTATTAGTTGTTGGGGTTGTTTACTTCGCACTTTACTTCTTTGTGTTCTCTTTCTTAATTAAAAAATTAAACTTAAAAACACCAGGACGTGAAGATGACGGTGAAGAAGTTAAATTATTCTCGAAAAAAGATTTCCAAGAACGTAACGGTGGTGGAGCAACAGAAAAAGCGACTTCAACTGGAACTGATGAATGGAAAGAAAAAGCACCTTTAGTATTAGAAGCATTAGGTGGAGAAGCAAATATCGAAAACATTGATGCTTGTATTACTCGCTTACGTGTAGAAGTTAAAGATACTGAACAAGTGGATAAAGATCGTTTAAAAGCATTAGGAGCTGCAGGAGTTATGGAAGTTAAAGGTGGAGTTCAAGCTATCTTCGGTGGAAACTCTAATACACTTAAAAACCATATTCTTGATATTATCGGTGACTAATTAGCGAGATATATAAAAAAATGACTAATCAGATGATTAGTCATTTTTTATGTATGGTCAAGTTGTAAAGCAGACCCCTTCGATGGTTACATCATTGGGTTAAAATAATTGAGCTCACTTACCATAGATAAATTATTTAATTGAGTTTGTTGTGTAACTGTGGGCTGAGTCATCATTGGGTTCATCGATCCAGAGGGGTTAATAACTGTTGATTGATTATTAGCAGTCATTAACTCTGGGAGTTGTCCTCCGAATTGAGTAGGTTGAACCATTCCTAGTGGCATGTTCATTGAGGGTTGTCCTGCTAAATACTCGTCATAATAGTATGATTCTACACTTTCTTGGCGATTCACTACATAATTATGATGATTATGGTGGTGATGGACATTTCGAACAACGACTGGAATGATGTGATCGACCCGGTGATAATGGTGTTGTTGTGGTGTACAAGCGATTGTTGGCTCAACAACTTGTTGGCAAGTTTCATATTGTCCCATTGGTGGCGGGGTAACACACCCGTTCATTGTGGTATTTCCTAAACATCTCATATTTTGTTTCATGTGTGCGACATCCTTTCATTCTTTAATTCAGCTACAGTATAGAATATGATAAAGATAGAGATTGAGAAGGTAAGTCGCCCATCATTCATAGTAATTATTTTTTTAATCACGGTTAAGAATCATAAAATGTTAAATAATAAAAATAGTAAAGGAGTGACCTCATGAAAAATATTATTTACCCTAATTATGAAAAATGCACCTTGAATATCATATCAACCTTGTTAAATTATTATCATGTTTCTTGCCCCTATCAAGGTCTTCCTAATATTAAGGAGGCATTAGAAAAAGGTTATCAAAACATCATTCTTCTTGTCTTTGATGGGATGGGAGTCGACGTTTTAGAAAAAAATTTATTACCAACTGATTTTTTAAATAAACACCTTAAAGAGGAATTAACAGCTGTTGTTCCTTCAACAACAACGGCAGCGATGACGGCTTATTATAGTGGAAAATCGCCCTTTGAGCACGGGTGGTTAGGTTGGTCACTTTACTTTAAAGAGTATGGACGTTGCATTGATACCTTTTTAAACACGGATAGTTATACGGGGGAAAAACTCGAACTTCCGCACGCCGGACATACGTTGATGGGATATCCCCATGTGTTAGATCAAATAGAGGAAACAAATTCCCACAGCATTAAAACTTATATGATTGAACCGGCGCATATTGATTATCAAGGGAAAAATACGAAGATTGGCGTGAGTTCAGCTAAAGAGTTAATCGATGAAATTGAACGGTTAGTAGACACGCGTGAACGAAAATTTATTTTTGGTTATTGGGTTGACCCTGATAAAACAATGCATGAAAAGGGGTGCTACTCGGATCAAACAAAAGAAAAAATAAAGGAAATCAATGATTTATTAAGGGATTTATCTGAAAAAATGGAGGATACCCTTCTAATTGTATCAGCTGATCATGGTTTAATTGATGTGGAACCAACGACTTATTTAAATGATTACCCTGAGTTAACGACGTGCTTTTTAATGCCACCATTTGTGGAAGGACGCCTGATGTCGTTCTTTATTCGAGAAGACTTGCGGGAGCGTTTTGCGCAGCAGTTTAATGAATTGTTTAGTGATGATTTTCTTTTATTAACTCGCCAACAAGCACTTGAGATGAATCTTTTTGGCTATCATCAACCCCACTTGAAAACACTGGATTTTATAGGGGATTTTATTGCTTGTGCCACCGGTCGTAAAATTTTAAGTTATTTGCCTGCGACTAAAACAAAGAAATTTGATTTTACGGCAGCACACGCTGGTCTTACGCGTGAAGAAATGGTGGTTCCTTTAATTTTAGTGCAGTCAAAATAATCAAATGATCTTTCCATTCATGGAAAGGTCTTTTTTTTTGCTTCAAAGATGCTTGAAGGAAATATAAAAATGAGTAGAGGGCCTTTACGCCGTCCGAGGGTGATGCATATGATACATTATCCATATCAATAAGGCAAAGGATAGGAGGGATAGAGATGTTAAAAAGTCCTTTAATCGGAATTGTTCCACTTTGGGATGAGGAAAAGCAATGTATTTGGGTTAAACGTACGTATATCGAAGCTATTTATGATGCAGGAGGGGTTCCTGTTATCTTGCCTATTCTTCAATGTGAAGCGTTTATTGATGAACTAATTGACCGAATAGATGGTCTTCTTTTAACGGGTGGCGATGATATTCATCCGCATCTTTATCACGAGATGAAAGAAAAAGTATGCGGAAGGGTCTGTGAGCAGTTAGACGCGTTTGAATGGTTAATTGTTCAAAAGGTAATGGAGAAAAAGAAACCCATTTTAGGGATTTGTCGAGGGTTTCAATTTATCAATGTCTATTTTAATGGAACATTAATTCAAGATATTGAGACGTATGATTCAAAGCCACGCTCCTTTTCGCATCGACAAGAACCTCCTTATGATGAACCTGCACACGACGTTCGTTTAGTTTCAGGGGGGATGCTAGAAAAATGGCTTGGGGTTTCGCAACTGGCCGTAAATAGTCGACATCATCAAGGGATTAAACGATTGGGGGAGGGGCTCGTCGCTGAGGCTATCGCACCCGACGGTTTGATTGAGGCGATTCGTCATCCAAAATACCCGTTTGTTGTGGCCGTTCAGTGGCATCCTGAATTGCGGTATAAAAAGGATCCATCAGAAAGTCTGTTATTCAAGCAGTTTGTTCAGGTTTGCAAAGATGAGGATTTTTCCTCTGTTCATGAATGAAATATGATAAGAAAGGTATCCTATAAAAGGGAGCCTTTCTTTTTTATAAGATAAAATTAGGCGATGAAAGGGTTATCATCTTAGAAATAAAGGTGGAAAATGTCGATTTTAAAAGACAAGAGGTGTATAATATTAGTCTGTTCAAAGTAAGAAAGGAAGGATAGAAATGTTAAAAAATATTTGGACCATCTATAAGACGGACTTAAAACATATAGTGACTAATTATGCAGCGGCAATCGTTGTTTTAGCACTTTGTATTTTACCCTCATTATACGCGTGGTTTAATATTAAAGCGTCTTGGGATCCCTATGGACAATCGGCAACGAGTCAAATTAAGATTGCGGTTGTTAATAATGATCAAGGAACAACACTTAATGGAAAAGAGATTAATATCGGAGATCAAGTCATCGAAGAATTAAAGCAGAATGATTTAATGGGATGGCAATTTGTCGGAGAAAAGAAAGCGCAAACCTTATTAGAGAATGGGGAAATCTACGCTTCTATTACGATTCCGGCTGAATTTTCTCAAGATATTTCATCACTTGTGAGCAGTGATGTGAGAAAAGGGGAAATTATTTATCGGGTCAATGAAAAAATTAACGCGATTGCTCCTAAGTTAACAAGTAAGGGAGCAACAGGCGTTCAAGAAAATATTAACCAAACAATTATTAAAACAGTGAGCGGTGTTTTACTAGAGGCTGGAAAAGAGTTAGGGATAGAAATTCAAGAAAAGGTTTTACCTCAGTTAGCTCATGTCCATACGCAGTTAGAGGAGCTTGTATCAAAATTTGATGAAATGAATGAACTTGTTCAAACGGCTCATAGCGGAGGCGTTCAATTAAAAGAATTAGTCCAATCCGTACAAAACGATTTACCTTTAATTGAATCAACGCTCGATTCAGCTAAAGCGACAACAACGGGATTAGAAGGGTTTATTACTTCATCTAAATCAGCTCTTTATGACTTTGTGCCAACCTTGAAAACAGATTTGGAGTTGGTATCTACCATTAGCGAAGAGTTAACAACCTATACTGAGGAAGTGAAAGAGGCGATTTTAAGTGGTTCAGAAAAAGCGCCACAGGTTGTTGAACAGTTAATTAATAAAGTAGAGGGAGCGCAAGGACTTCTTCAATCGTTTATTAACATGTTAAAAAGTTTTAATAAGTTTCCAGCTGGTCGTTTTGATGCAATGATTGCTCAACTCGAAGGGGTTAAGGAGGACTTAGCCCGCGTTCAAACTGCATTAGAAAAAGTGCAAAATCAATTAGCAACAGGAGAAGGACCTGATTTAACAATCTTTGATCAAGTTTTAACCGTATTAGGGGATGTATCAGAAATGACTCAGTCTATTTCACAACGTTTTGAAAGTGAAATTGCCCCTTCTTTAAATCAGGTGATTGATAAGGCGTATGAAACAGCGGAATCTGTTTTAAGTGTATTAAATGAAGCGAGTGCAAAATTACCGGATGTTGCAAGCTTATTAGATACGGCGTATAAAGGTTCAGATCAAGGAATTGAGGCGATTGAATATATTAATAGTAAACTTCCAGAAGCAGAGGAAAAACTTCAAACGTTAACACAAAAACTTGGAGAGATTAATGACAGTCAAGGATTACAAGAGGTGTTAACACTTATTCAAGAAGGAATTTCTCAACGTGAAAGCTTTATGGCAACGCCTGTCGAACTCGTTGAGGAAATCGTATTCCCAATGCATAATTATGGAACAGCGATGACGCCATTTTATAGTGTGCTTGCTCAATGGGTAGGAATGACGCTATTAATTTCTATGTTATCGGTTCACGCGAGAGGCGAATATAAAAAAGGTGAAGAATACGTCGGAAAATTACTTTTATTTTTAACGATTGCTTTAGTTCAAGGATTGATTATTGCATTAGGTGATTTATATTTATTACATATTTACTGTATGAATCCATTATTATTTGTAGTAGGAATCTTATTTACGGGTGTCGCCTTTACATTTATTGTTTACTCGCTCGTTTCGGTTTTTGGAAACGTCGGAAAGGTTGCTTCAATTATTTTACTTGTTTTACAAGTTGCTGGATCAGGAGGAACGTTCCCTATCCAATTAACACCGAAATTCTTCCAATTGATTTATCCATTTTTACCATTTACTTACGCTATTTCATTTGCGCGTGAAGCGATTGGTGGAGTGGTTCCAAGTGTTCTATATAAAGATATCTTCATTTTAATCGTGTATATATTAGTAGCTGTCGTTGTTTCGATTTTCTTGAAAAAACCATTGAATCGTCTCATGTCAGGATTTAGTCAAAAATTCGAAGAGAGCGGATTAGGGGAGTAAAGACCTGGTGCTTTGCTTGAAAAAGATTGACAGACTGAATACAGTGTGATATAAAAATATTAGATATATTAGCACTCGTCGTAAAAGAGTGATAAAAAACAAAGGGGCGATTCAATTGAAACAGTTTAAAGCGGAATCAAAACGTTTACTTGATTTAATGATTAATTCAATTTATACGCATCGTGAAATTTTCTTACGTGAATTAATTTCGAATGCAAGTGATGCCATTGACAAACTTTACTACAAGGCATTAACCGACGCTGATTTAAGCTTTAATGCCGACGATTATTTCATCAAAATTACAGTTGATGAAGAGAAACGTCAAATTACTATTTCTGATACAGGAATTGGGATGACTGAAGCCGAGCTTGAGGAGCATTTAGGGGTTATTGCTAAGAGCGGTTCTTTACAATTTAAAAAGGATACGGAATTAGAAGACGGACATGACATTATTGGACAGTTCGGTGTTGGTTTCTATTCAGCCTTTTTAGTGGCAGATAAAGTAACGGTTATTTCTAAAGCATTAGGTGCACAAACAGCTTATAAGTGGGAATCATGTGGGGCGGATGGCTATACGATTGAACCTTGCGAAAAAGCAACAGTCGGAACAGACATTATTTTAACTGTTAAAGAAAATACGGAAGATGAAAACTTCGATGAGTATTTAGATTCTTATAAATTAAAATCAATTATTAAAAAATATTCTGACTTTATTCGTTATCCAATTAAAATGGATTTAACACGTTCACAGTTAAAAGAAGGAACTGAAGATGAATACGAAGAAGTAACAGAAGAGCAAACGGTTAATAGCCGAATTCCTATTTGGAAAAAAAATAAACGCGAATTAACAGATGCGGATTATCAAGCTTTCTATCATGAAAAACATTTTGGATTTGATGAACCATTAGCCCATGTTCATTTAAGTGTAGATGGAAATGTGAGCTATCAGGCCATCTTATATATTCCTGAAAAAATGCCTTATGATTTTTATACAACAGAGTATGAAAAAGGATTAGAATTGTACTCAAGCGGCGTGTTAATCATGAATAAGTGTTCGGATTTATTACCTGATTATTTTAGCTTCGTAAAAGGGATTGTTGACTCTGAAGATTTATCGCTAAACATTTCACGTGAAATTTTACAACACGATCGTCAATTAAAACTCATCGCTAAAAACATCAAAACAAAAATTAAAAACGAATTAGAAAAAATGATTAAAAACGACCGTGAAAAATATGAGACCTTCTATCATTCATTTGGTCGCCAATTAAAATATGGAGTTTATTCTGATTTTGGCGCAAATAAAGATGTGTTACAAGATTTATTAATGTTCGCTTCTTCATTTGAAGATAAATTAGTGACATTATCTGAATATGTGTCTCGAATGAAAGAAGATCAATCTCATATTTACTATGCTGTTGGAGATTCGATTGAGCGTATTAAAAACTTACCACAATCAGAGGCTGTGTTAGATAAAGGCTATGAAATTCTTTATTTCACAGAAGACATTGATGAGTTTGCGATTAAGATGTTAATGTCTTATGAAGGAAAAGAATTTAAATCTGTTTCAAGTGCCGATTTAGAATTAGATACAGATAAAAAGGATGAAGAGGTAACGAAAGAATTCGCTTCTTTATTTGAAAACATGACGTCTGTTTTAAGTGGCAAAGTGAAAGCTGTTCGTGCAAGTCAACGATTAAAATCTCATCCTGTTTGTTTAGCGAATGAGGGTGAATTATCGATTGAGATGGAAAAAGTCTTAAATGCGATGCCAAACGGTCAACAAGTGAAAGCCGACAAAGTATTAGAGGTTAATGTTAACCATGAGGTGTTTAAATCATTACAAGCTGCTTATAAAGAGGATACAGCTAAATTTGATTTATTTACAGATGTTTTATACAATCAAGCTCGCTTGATTGAAGGATTAGATATTGAAGATCCGGTAGCATTTACGAATAATGTATGCCAATTGATGAAATAATAAGTCTTT
Source organism: Turicibacter sp. UBA7094 (assembly GCA_002493395.1). Classification (GTDB taxonomy): domain Bacteria; phylum Bacillota_I; class Bacilli_A; order MOL361; family Turicibacteraceae; genus Turicibacter. The sequence continues at coordinate 24,001 of DKYS01000036.1, forward strand.
AAATGAAAAACATCAACTTATAAAAAAAGTTGATGTTTTTTTATTAGAGTGGGTGGGGAAAAGATTAGAGATAGATGGCTTGTTAAATCAGCAACGTTTATTTTATAATGATAATAAATCGTTTTCTTAGATAGGAGGGGAAAAATAACGGATGGAAAAGCGTCAGAAAGAAGCAGTTCTTATTGGATTCGGATTGGTTAGTTTAGCACTAATCTTACATGGGATACACATTCTTATTTTTAAAGATATTCATCATACGATGATATTTTTAGTCGCCGATATTGCCTTTATTCCGCTAGAGGTGTTTTTTACAACGATGATTTTAGAGCGTGTACTTGAACGTCGTAGGAAAGAACAGGATAAAGAGAAGTTAAATATGTTAGTCGGTGTCTTTTATGCGGAGTTTGGCACACAGTTATTAGAATACTTTGTTAATCAAGATGATCGCGTGGCAATTTGTAAGAAGTTGCGTATTCAAGATCCGACGATTTGGAATGATGATTACTTTAAACGATTGCAACAATTAAATTCATCTTATCATTATGAGGTTCAATTAACGAAGGTTGATCTTAAAGAATTGCAGCAAATCTTACATGAAGGGAAAAATATCATGATTACCTTAATGACGACTGATAGTTTACATGAGCACGAGACTTTTACGGAGATGCTCATGCGGATTATGCATTTAAAAGAGGAGCTAGATACTCAAGATATTGCAGACTTATCAGACCTCAAACGCATGCATTTAGAGCAAGATATGGCAGCTATTTATCGTTATTTGACTTATGAATGGTGCTATTATTTAAATTACTTAAATCGATGTTATCCGAGTTTATTTAGTACGGTGATTATGTTAAGTCCATTTAATAAAAAGTATCAGCGTACGGTATTAGAACAAAAGGAAACTTGTGGAGGTCATTCGTCATGTCTTTATTAAAATCTAAGCAAGCTATTGGTATCCTTGCATTATCTAATGGGTTATCCCAAAGTCAATACCAGCCCCTTTGTCAATTAGAGCAAGTTTTAGCAAAGATGGGGTTATCGATGATTTGGCCCCCCTCTTTATTTGTTAAGGAGAGCGTGTATCATGCAAAAGACGAAGTTCGCGCTGAGATTTTGATGGAGTTTTATAAAAATCCAGATATTCACGCCATTTTTGATGTATCAGGTGGTGATTTAGCAAATGGAGTGCTTCCCTATTTAGATTATGAATGGATAAAAAATCATCCAAAACCCTTTTTTGGATATAGTGATTTATCTGTCGTGTTAAATGCCCTTTATGCGAAGACGGGGCATCCGACGTATCTTTATCAAATTCGGAATTTGGTGGGGGCCCGTTCTAAGGATCAACAACAATGGTTTTATGAATCGCTGTTATCACAAGAAAAATCGCTATTTGAGTTTCCTTTTAAATGGATTCAGGGCGAAGTGATGGAGGGAGTGGTTGTTGGGGGAAATATTCGGTGTTTCTTAAAGTTAGCGGGAACAGAGTATTGGCCGTCTGTTAAAGGAAAGCTTTTACTTCTTGAAGCGTATAGTGGAGATGTGGCGAAGATGGCCACTTATTTGAATCAATATAAGCAACTCGGTGTTTTTAATGAGATTGATGGGCTTATTTTGGGCCATTTTACGCAAATGCAAAAGACAGAGGAAGTTCCTGATATCGTGACACTGGTTCAACAAATTGTTGGGAATCCTAAATTGCCAATCATTAAGACAGACGCCATTGGTCATGGGGCGGATGCCAAATGTGTGATGATTGGTGGAAAATATAAATTTAAAAATCAGGAGGTGGCGTTAAGTCATGTCGACACTTCAGCCAAAAAGCCACTGTGGAACATGTATCCACAATGTTAATAATTATTGTACGAGCCTTTTAGGGTACTATTTTTACGGGGAAGCTATTTCTTCGGAAGAAGTTGACTGTCAAGACTGGGTTCAAAATAAAAATTCCTATGGCGAGTTATTAAAATTACCGAAAAAATCATCTAAAAAATAGTCCAAAGAGTTGTTTCCTAAACGAGGAACAACTCTTTTTTATAGGTTCTGAGGGGAAGTATTTTATTTAAGATAACTCTACAACACCGCTATACATGTGCATATGAGGAGAAGAGGATTTAGAAGGGCTTGTTGAATAGAGAGGATAATTACTTATTTTGGAAACATCAACTTAAATCTTATTGTAAAAAAATGGTTAATGCGATATCATCCTATTAAAAATAGGAGGTTGGGGGATTCTAACATGAAGAAATTATATAGGGTTTCATTTTTAGGATTAATGGTTTTAGGATTTTTAGGGTTAATGGTTTTATCAGTTACAGCTGGGAACCCAATTCTTCAAGAAATCATCGAAAATAAAAGGGTTTTTCCTTTCCTGGTAGCAGATGCAACCGTAACAAGTGATATGGGGAGATGGGAACCTTTATCTTTTGATGATAAACCGTATTTAGAAGTAAGTAATCCATTGTTTAAAAAGGAAATTACGAATAATGCGGCTAATGACAACGATATCATGATAAGAGTAAAAGATGCTAACAATCATATCATCATTCCTGATACGGTGGTTTCACCTGGAACAAGCGAAAAATTAGCGGGTTTAAAACTTAACGAAAAATATACGGTTGAGATAAAAGCATTGAATGGGAGATATTTCATTGTGATGTCGTAATAAAAGATTGTGTAAAAAAGATGAGAGTAAGGGATAGGGCTCTCATC
>DKYS01000036.1:26985-43904 GCA_002493395.1 Turicibacter sp. UBA7094
ATGCTTCCTTTGTCATATAACCGTTAAGTGTGACATAAATTAGGAGTGTCAGGTTATTTTAAGGGAGGATGATGTATATGTATTGTCGTCATTGTGGGAAAGAGTTAAATGAAAATGCTGATTATTGTACCTCTTGTGGCGTAGCTACAACAAAAGGAAATGCTTATTGTGCGAAATGCGGATCAGAGGTGGATAAAGAGGCTGAGGTTTGTCCAAGTTGTGGCTCTAGTTTGAAAAAAGGAGCGGGGGCCAAAAAATCAAAATTAGTTGCGGGATTATTAGGAATCTTTTTAGGGTGTTTTGGAATTCACCGTTTTTATTTAGGATATACAACTATCGGGCTCGTTCAATTATTAGTGAGCGTTGTGCTTGGAATCTTTACGTGCGGAATTTCAACAGCACTTGTGTCATTATGGGGATTTATTGAGGGAGTTTTAGTACTGTGTGGAACCGTGATTACAACGGATGGCGATGGGAATGAGCTTGAGTAGATGATTCAAAAGATACGGTGGATTCGTCTCATTGGATATATCACTTTTTTCGTCTTGATTTATTGTATCCCACTTGCATCGATTGAGGGCCAACGATTTTGTATTTGGTACCATCTTTTTCACATCGATTGTTTCGGTTGCGGATTTACTCGCGCGTTCTTTTGCCTCATGCACGGTCAATTTTTAAGGGCGTTTGCGTATCATCACCTGGTTATCTTTGTTCCCATCGTCTTTTTAGTTCTGTTTCAAGATAGCCTTATCATTATTTTGAAATCGAAACAATTAAGTTTAATTGAGCATTTTTTTAAATGGGGGATGACACGATGTTATCCTCAGAAGATTAAGAACGGGTAGGAAAACTATCCGTTTTTTTTTTTAGAATAATAACTTTGAAAACCAAAGTAGTTGACGAGAAGAAAGGGGCGTGTTATCATGAGGATATAAAGTGAGGTGGAATTTGATGGAATTGAAATACGAGGTCTTAACGTTATTAAGAGAGAATCCAGGTGAATTTTTATCAGGTCAAGAAATAGCGAATCGCCTGTCATTTAGTCGAACAGCTATTTGGAAAGCAATCAATCGCTTAAAAGAGGAAGGTTATTCCATTGAGTCGATAGGGAGTAAAGGGTATCGATTATGGCAAGATGAGGATGCGTTATCTTGTGAACAAATCAAACGGGAGTTAAAGGAGGAGTACCAGGGGATTCCCATCGAGGTTTATCGGCAACTCGATTCAACGAATACTTGTGCAAAATTAAAGGCGATCGAGGGAGCCTTACATGGAAGTGTTATTTTAGCAGAAGAACAGACAAAAGGACGTGGCCGATTCGGACGTTCCTTTTATTCCCCTAAAGGGACAGGACTTTATATGAGTTTAATTTTACGGCCAACGATCGAGTTAAAGCAGTCGGTTCATGTGACGATGTACATCGCTGTTTTAATTTGTCGGGTGCTTGAGAGGTTTACGAATCAAAGGTTACAAATTAAGTGGGTCAATGATATTTATTTAGGCGATAAAAAGATAGGTGGGATTTTAACTGAGGCAGTGACGGATGTTGAGAGCAAACAGGTTCAATATATGATTTTAGGGATTGGGTTAAATATTAAGACGGAAGACTTTCCAGGTGAACTAGATAAGATCGCTACGTCTTTAAATCCAGTCGGGGTGACGAGAAATCAACTTTGCGCAGCATTATTAAATGAGATTTTACCAGTGAGTGAATATTTTACGATAGATGAGGAGATTTTATGCGAGTATAAACGTCGATCGAACGTGCTCGGGCAACGGGTGGTGTTTTTTAAAAAGCAACAACGCTTTGAGGGAATGGCAGAGGACATCGATGAAACAGGAGGGCTCGTTGTTCATCTGACAACGGGTGAGGTAGAAACGTTGCATTCGGGGGAGATTTCGATTCAACGCCAAACGACTGTTGATGAGTAACGAGGAGGAATGATGATGAAACAAACGAATATGCGTTCGTTAACACACGTGTCGATTTGCATCGCGATGTTGGCTGTGTCTTCTTACCTTTCTTTTCCATTACCCTTTCTTCAAGCACCGATAACGGCACAAACAATTATGGTGAATGTGATTGCGTTATGGTTACCAAGAAAACAGGCAATGACCACGATTGGAATCTATTTAATGATGGGGGTGATTGGATTTCCAGTCTTTGCTGGCGGGAGTTCAGGCATAGCCGCTTTAGCTAGTCCAACGGGAGGATTTTTAATCGCTTTTTTCATCTCAACTTGCGTGATTAGTGGATTGAAACAACGCCTTTTAAAAACGATGGCTACGTATTTAGGGTTGACGATTGGCGTAGGGATGCCACTTATTTATTTGATTGGTGCCTTATGGATGAGCCACGTGATGAAAGTTAATTTAGCGACAGCCTTTCAACTCTCTGTGACGCCATTTATTCTCGGTGATCTTTTAAAATGTGTCATCGCTAGCGGATTGGTGATGAGACTAGAGCGTATTTTTACCATGAAATATTCCTTGGTGATGAAAGAACCTTACATGAGATAAAGCGTGTTAAAAAGGAACGGCTTCGTTCGCTCCTTTTTAACGCGTTTTATTTTTAGGCAAAGAGAAAGGGGCGCATTTACAAGATTGGGATGATTTTAAGGATTGACGGGGCAAGGAATCGTGTTAAAATAGAGAAGTCTTAGTGAAAAAGAAGAAATTTGCAAACGAGTCACTGTTTGGATGAAAAAACAGGACGAATTTTAAGAAAATAGATAAAATTGAAAGAGGAAGAAATATGGCAACCTTTAAAGAATTAAATTTAAGCCCTGAAATTTTAAAGTCATTAAAAGGGCTTGGCTATGAACAGATGACAGATGTGCAAGAGCGTGTCATTCCTGAAGTTTTAAAAGGAAACGACGTCGTGGTGAAGTCAAAAACGGGAAGTGGAAAGACGGCAGCGTTTGGCACGGCCATCAGTGAACAAATAGACTGGGAAGAAAACGATCCGCAGGCGTTAATTTTAACGCCAACGCGTGAATTAGCCGTTCAAATTCAGGAAGAGATGATGAACATTGGGCGGTTTAAGCGCTTGAAGGCAGTTGCTGTTTATGGGAAGGCGCCATTTAAAGAGCAGGCGCAACAATTAAAACAAAAGACGCACGTCGTCGTTGGAACACCCGGTCGTATTCTTGACCATTTAGAGCGAGGGACGTTGAATTTACAACGTCTTCATTATGTTGTGTTAGATGAAGCGGATGAGATGTTAAATAGGGGGTTTATTGACACCGTGGAGATGATTTTAAAAATGGTTTCGTTGACGCATCAAACACTCCTTTTTTCGGCAACGATGCCCCCACGCATTGAACAACTAAGTCAGAAGTTTTTAGATCATCCGTCACTTATCACGATTGAATCTGCATCGGTGGTGAGTGAGTTAGTTGAACATGGCGTGTATCACGTGCGAATGCCAGAAAAAGTTCGCGTGTTAAAAGATCTCTTAACGATTGAAAATCCGAAACAGTGTATGATTTTTTGTGCAACACGCGATGAGGTTGATGCGTTGCATCAAGGGTTAAAGGCACAAGGATATCCGGTTGCCAAGTTACATGGTGGCCTTGAACAAAAGGAACGCTTGGAGACGATGCGTCAATTTAAACTGGGAAGATTCCCTTATTTAATTGCGACAGATGTGGCTGCTCGTGGGATTGATGTGAGTCAAATGAGTCATGTTTTTAACTTTGATTTACCGGAAGATGGAGAATCTTTTGTTCATCGAGTGGGACGTGTCGGTCGTGCAGGTGAGAGAGGGAAGGCCATCACATTGGTGACGCCATTTGAAATGAAAAAGTTAGAAGAAATTCAAGACTATATCGGATTTGAGTTACCGATTAAAGAGCGTCCGGTAGCGATTGAAGTTGAACAATCAAAGGCTCGTTTTGAAGCGAGTTTAAAAAAACGTCCGCAAGTGAAGCAACAAAAGCAAGCAGATGTCCATCGTGAAATTATGAAGCTTTATTTAAACGGTGGAAAGAAAAAGAAGCTACGTGCAATTGATTTTGTTGGAACGATTTTATCCATTGAGGGAATTCAGAAAGAAGACATTGGAATTATTGACATTAAAGATAACGTCACCTATATTGATATTTTAAATGGAAAAGGATTTGAGGTGCTCGACGGGTTAAAAACACGAACAATTAAAGGGAAAAAATTAAAGGTTCAACGAGCTTATCTGTCTTAAAAATTGAAAAGGAGTGGCATCTTGCCTGTTAGATGAAGGATCTAACAGGCAAGGTGCCTTTTTTGTGTCGAATGAAGAGGGTTGTAGGAATTTTTTTAATCTTTTCCTTTAAGGTGCTAGTAAGTCGGGAAATTTACCGTGTTTACAAAAGAAATTTCTATATTTTGGAACTGATTTGGGAGTTTGACATACGATAAAAAAAGATAGGAGGAAGGATGTGAATGAGATGAGTGAAGAGGTAAACCAGGCGGTGTATAAGTATACGATTAAAAATTTGAATTTACAAAAGGAACCCTCTAAATCAGCGATGATTATTAAAGTAATTCCAGCCTATTCTCGATTCGAACTGTTAGATTCAGATGACGAGTGGTTTAAGGTGAGTTATGATCATCGTGAAGGGTATGTCTATAAAGATCATGTCTCGATGACAAAAGTAACAACGGTGAATACTCGTTTAAAGACAAGACCGACAAAAGAGGCTAAATCAATGAAGACCATTAAGAAGCATCACGTGGTCGAGTTGGTGGATCAAGAAGGGATTTTTAATCAAGTCTTTTGCGACGGAAAGCTAGGATATATTGAAGCAGATGCCTTAAGTGATGACGGGGTGAAATATCAGACGGATAAATTAGGTCATTTTTATTACAATCTTGAGAAGTATATCAATGATCAGAAGATAAAGAGCCCAACCCCCTTCTTAATTGCGACGGATTTAAAGGCAAAGCAAACGTATGTCTTTGAAGACGTGAAAGGGTCTTGGAAGGAATTATACCGTTGGTCTTGTACGATTGGCGCCGCAAAGACCCCAACGATTACGGGAGTTTTTCAAGTAAATGGGCGGAAAGAGGCGTTAAAAACGGGGCGTTATCAAGTGAAGTATGCGACAAAGATAAGAGAGGGGTATTATTACCACTCGGTTTTATATGATCCTAGCGGATCGAAAGTGATTGATGGGCAATTAGGTGATGCCGCAAGTCACGGATGCATTCGTTTAGCGGAGGATCAAGCAAAATGGATTTATCAGTCTATTTTAGATGGAACGACGGTCATCATTCATTAAGACCGTGAGGAAAAGTGTTCATTAAAGAGGAACTATTTTAAAGGATGGTTCATATAATGAAGAGAAATGCGATTAGAAAGGATGAATAGAAAGTGAAAGTTTTAAAATGCCATATATCTGTCTATCAATATACATGGACAAGTTTAAATTTGCGCGCGGAAAAATCATTAGTATCCGAGGTGTTAACAGTTATTCCATCTCATACAAAATTTGAAGTGATTGGATCAGATCATTTATGGTTAAAAGTGATTTATGACGGACAGATTGGCTATGTATTTAAGCAAACGGCATCAGTGAGTGAGGTTATTAATCCCTCACAGGCTGCCTTTTTAAAACAAAGAGCGATTTAGTTAAAAAACCTTATCCTAACGGGTAAGGTTTTTTAACCCAACATCAGAAAAAATAAGAATTTTAAAAAAATGAAAAGTGACATAAATTACGACAAAATATGTAGAGAGCATCGGGTATACTTTTTAAGTAAGGGAACAAAAGATTAGAAAAAAGGATATGGGGCCTTTTTTCTAATAGAGAAACTTATAGTTGGGTAGTTGTTTTGCGTTCTTCGCTCGTAACGTTAGGATTTTTAATGGGTTGATGCATCTGAAGACATTTTCTTCAGGTGCCTTTTTTTATGCCTCCCCCTTTAGGAGCCTATCTGTATTTTTAAAATGGGGAGGAATAACTGATGATTTCCCTCTCTTTTTCTTATCACTGATTTCTACTTAGTGGCATATCATAATACAGATGAACGTTATGATAAAAAGGAGAAAATCGTATGTTGTGTTTTGAAAAGTTAAATGCAATTAAAGGGTTTGATATTTGGCATCCGGCGAATGCACGGCAAAATAGCTATGCTTGGTCGATGGCAGAAATGGGGGATTATATTTATGTTGGGACGAGTCGTAATATGTTTTATTCGATGGCGTCAACGATGCAACAGTCGGGCATCACATCAAATCAAACAAAATTATTAGATAATAACGCTGAAATTTGGCGGTATAAAAAGGATGGAACGATGGGATGGCAACGTGTGTTTAAAACGCATCCTTATGATAAAAGTTTTGGATTTCGGGCAATGATTGCCCATGAATCCCCTTATTCGACGGCGCTTTATGCGGCAACCATCGGAGAGCGGGTTTATATTTTTAAAAGTACAGACGGGGTTAACTGGAAGAAAATTCGAACGCCACAGGTGGTGGGAAGTAGCTCGCGTTCATTTGCGTCCTTCAATGGTCGATTGTATCTTTCAACGCTTGATCAGGGCATCGGTGGAAAAAATTCATACCTCTATTCAAGTGTGGATCCAGAATTTGAACCGTTAGAATTGCTCATCGATCCGAGCCACCCTTGTTATCAAAAAGATCAAAATCCAACGGGAGGGATTGATGCGATAAAGGTGTTTAATCAGCGTCTTTATTTAGGAGTTGCCGGTGAAAATGGGGCAGAAGTTTGGCGATCAAATCATGAACAACCGGCGATGAATGATTGGACGTTAGTCGGCGATGCTGGATTTGGAGATGCGATGAACCGAGAAATCATGTCGATGGGAACGTTCAAAAACCACTTGTATGTGGCATTGACAAAAACATTTCCACTTGTTTTATTTGCACCGCTTGGATTTGACCTTGTTCGATTGAATCGTTGCGATGAGTGGGAGTTAATTGTAGGTGGACATCCGATGAAACCGACAACCCCCACGACTGGAAAACGGACAAGAAGTCTTTCAGGATTTAAATCGGGCTTTAACTCTCCGTTTAACGTGTATGGATGGCAATTAATCACGTATCAAAATCAATTGATTTTAACGTCATTTGATGATTCAATAAATATGAAATTGATAAGAGATGTCTATGTCCAACGCGAAGCGAATCTGGTTAAACGAATTGGGCGCGATAAGTATCAACTATTGATAGAAATCTACGATGACATCATCAATCTTCTTGAACAATATCAGTATCCAAAAGGATTTGATCTGTATACTTCGACGGATGGGATTCATTTTAGACCCGAAGTCTTAAGCGGGTTAAACGATCCGTATTGTTACGGTGGGCGCACGCTACTGGTGAGTCAGGAAGACGAACTCTATGTCGGAACCGCTAATCCTTATGAGGGGTGTGACGTCTATAAGGCACAATTTGTTGGGTGTCAGCCTTATTTTTCAGAATGTCAGCTTCGAGCGTATTTTGAACGATTAGCGGCATTGACGGATGAACTTCGCTGCCTTTATACAGAATTAATCGATATTTTATTGACGTTATTTAATGGTCGTCTCTATTAGTAAAGAGACCATGAGAGTTCTTATCTAAAGAAATCGCTCTTTGATAGATGAGACGAGTCTTAAAAAGGAAGCATCAAAATCTCCAGTCGAAGTTACTGGAGATTTTTTAAGTGAAAAAGATGAAAAGTTTATCTAAAATTTATCTTCCTTTGATAAAATAAAAGTAGCACACGAAGTTAGCATGTATTTCAATGAACAAAGGTGGTGACCAATGATGATTCAAATTTTGGTGGCGGAAGATGATAAGCATGCCAGAAGGTTACTAGAAGTCGTCTTAAAAAGGGAAGGGTATCATGTCTTAAGCGCCGAAGATGGAGAACAGGCGCTTTTAATCATTGAATCGCATCATATCGATTTAGTTATTTTGGATGTCATGATGCCTAAACTTGATGGCTATGAGGTGGCGAGGTTATTAAGAGAGGCTGAGTTTATGATGCCTATTTTAATGGTGACAGCTAAGCAATTACCAGAAGATAAGAAGCGGGGATTTATCATGGGGACAGATGATTATATGACGAAACCGATTGATACGGAGGAGCTGGTGTTAAGGATTAAAGCCTTGCTGCGACGGTCAAAAATTGCAAGTGAGAAAAAATTAACGATTGGGGATGTCGTCTTAGATTATGAATCTTTAACGGTGCACCGAAATCAAGAGGTGCAGACCCTTCCACAAAAGGAGTTTTATTTATTGTATAAATTGTTATCTTATCCCGGACGAATTTTTACACGGATTCAGTTAATGGATGAGATTTGGGGTGTTGATACGGAAAGTACGGACACGACCGTGAACGTCCATATTAATCGATTGCGTAAACGTTTTGCTGATTGTGAAGCCTTTGAGTTAGTTTCAGTGCGAGGGCTTGGATATAAGGCGGTGAAAAAGGAATGAGGCAGTTATTAACGAAAATTAGCTTTAGTTTTTATACCACGCTTTTTATTTTCATTTTATACGTCGTCATTTTTATTGTGACTGCGGGGCTCATTTATACAGTAATTGGCCTCGGGTGGGTTGATGAGGAGAGTCTAAACCCGATGATGTTAACGCTAGTTGCCTGTTTTTTAGTTGGAACATCGATTTCAACCATCTGGGGGCATAAATTATTGAAAAATGTTCGAATCTTTACCGGGGCGATGGATCAACTGGCAAGTGGGGATTTTTCGGTTCGTTTAAATATGACGCATCCTATTGGCTATCAGATGTTATCTGATAATTTTAATCGGATGGCGGAACAATTAGCAGGAATTCAAGTGCTACGCACTGATTTTATCAATCATTTTTCGCACGAGTTTAAAACACCGATTGTTTCAATTAAAGGATTTGCCCAGATTCTAAAGGATGATACGTTGGATAAGGAAGAGCGTGAGGAGTATTTAAATATTATGATAGAGGAGGCCGACCGCCTGTCAACTTTAGCAACGAATGTATTAATGTTATCCAATATCGAATCCCAAACCCTGTTAGTTAATCGCCAACGCTTTAATTTAGGGGAACAGTTACGACAATGTATTTTAATGTTTGAATCGAAATTAAATAAAAAAGATATTTTACTTCTTGCAACGATTGAAGATGAGGACATTTATGCGAATAAAGAATTACTCAATCAAGTGTGGCTAAATTTATTAGATAATGCGATTAAATTTGTGTCAGTGGGTGGAAAGATTGAGGTGTCAATGGGAAGTAGTGAGACGGATTTAACCGTGATGATTGCCGATAATGGATGTGGAATTGCGAAGGAGACGCTTCCTAAAATATTTGATAAGTTTTATCAAGAAGATCACTCACGAAAGACGATGGGAAATGGATTGGGTTTATCGATTGTGAAAAAAATTATTCTTCTTCATCAAGGGGAGATTTGGTGTGAAAGTATTCCTAATCAACAAACCGTTTTTACTATTAGACTCCCTAAGTCGTTATAGGGAGGCTTTGGTTAATAGATTTGGTTTAGGTTTTCTTTTAAAAACGCTTTATATCATCGAAAGCGTTCTTTTTTTTCAGTTGTTTATGATGAGTTAATGTTTATCTGTTATAGTAATTTTGTGAAGATTTAAAAAAGGAGCGGGAAAAGATGATTAAGATGTTTCGACAATTAAAAAAGAGGGAGTGGCTATTATTTTTATGTAGCGTCCTCTTCATCGTTGCCCAAGTTTGGCTTGATTTAAAGTTACCGGACTACATGAGTAAAATTACGCAGTTAGTGCAAACAGAAGGAAGTGAGATGGCAGAAATTTTAGTGGCAGGAGGGAAGATGTTACTTTGTGCTTTTTTTAGCCTAGGAACTTCTTTTATTGTGGCGGCGATTGCTGCGAAGGTAGCCGCTAATTTATCCGGACGATTACGTTTTGCGCTTTTTAACCGTGTTCAGTCGTTTTCGATGGAGGAAATTAATCATTTTTCAACAGCAAGTCTTGTGACACGCTCAACAAATGATGTGACTCAAGTTCAAATGTTTGTTGTTATGGGACTTCAAATCTTGATTAAAGCGCCAATTCTAGCAGGATGGGCCTTAGTAAAGATTACGAATAAAGGTTGGCAGTGGACGTTAGCAACGGCAGTGGCTGTTGCCGTTTTGATTGTTATTGTTTTGATTTGCGTCTGGTTAGGAATGCCGAAATTTAAAGGAATTCAACGATTAACCGATAATGTCAATAAAATTGCACGTGAGAATATTAATGGATTACGCGTGATTCGAGCCTATAATGCCGAAGGCTATCAAGAAGAAAAGTTTGAGAAAGCCAATGCTCAGTTAACGTACAATAATTTATATGTCGGACGCGTCATGGCCTTTTTATTTCCAAGTATTAACTTAATTATGAGTGGTTTAACACTCGCTATCTACTGGATTGGTGCTTTCTTAATTGATGGGGCGGTAGGAATGGAACGAATGACTATTTTTTCAGATATGATCGTGTTCTCTTCTTATGCGATGCAAGTCGTGATGGCTTTTATGATGCTCATTATGATTATGTTTTTACTTCCTCGAGCGACGGTTTCTGCGAGTCGAATTAATGAGGTGCTTGAGATGAAGCCAACCATTCAAAATGGGAATTTTATTCCTAAGGATGACCGTTTAGTGGGAGATATTGAGTTTAAAAATGTTTGTTTTAGATATGCCGATGGGGAAGATTATGTTTTAGAGGACATTAATTTTAAAGTCGGTCAAGGAGAAACGGTGGCCCTTATTGGAGCGACAGGGTGTGGAAAAAGTACGCTGGTTAATTTAATTCCACGTTTTTACGATGTGACGGAGGGAGAAATTTTAATCGGTGGGGTCAATATTAAAGACTACGATCAACAGGCGCTTCGTAATGAATTAGGTTATGTTTCACAACGTGCGATTTTATTTGAGGGAACCATTCAGTCAAATGTCGCGTTTGGGGATAACGGAAAAGCATCATCTCAAGATGAAACAGTAGAAGAGGCCATCGAGATTGCCCAAGCATCAGAGTTTGTTAACAAGATGGAAGAGGGCTATGAGGCGCATGTTGCACAAGGTGGAACGAATTTATCAGGAGGTCAAAAACAACGGTTATCGATTGCAAGGGCCGTTGCACGTCGTCCGAAGGTCCTTATTTTTGATGATTCTTTTTCTGCTCTAGATTATAAAACCGATCGAACACTCCGTCAGCGGCTTAAAAAGGAAACGGCCGGTGCCACGTTATTTATTGTCGCCCAACGAATTGGAACCATTAAGGATGCAGATAAAATTATCGTTTTGGATGAAGGGCGAATTGTTGGAATAGGATCTCATGATTCTTTAATGTCGTCTTGTGAGGTTTATCGTGAAATTGCATACTCTCAACTTTCAAAGGAGGAGCTTGAGTCATGAGAAAGATGGAGAAAAAGGAGAGTAGTTTTTTAAAATTACTAAAATACTGTAAAAAATATACGGTGCACATTGTCATAGCGCTCATTGGAAGTGTGATTGGAACCCTTTTAACGCTATTAGGTCCAGATAAATTATCAGAAATGACAGACTTAATGACGAATGGGTTAATGGGTGAGCTCGATTTAAAAGGAATTACTTCGATTGGGATCACGCTTGTTATGATTTATGCCGTTAGTTTTATTTTATCACTCACGCAAGGACTTATTATGACGCAAGTGATTCAACGCGTTTCTAAGCAATTACGAACGTCATTAACAGTGAAGATTAATCGCTTACCGATGAGTTATTATAATCAGGCAACGACCGGTGATATTTTATCACGCGTAACAAATGATGTGGATACATTGGGACAATCATTGAACCAAAGTTTGACCACATTAGTCAGTGCAACCTGTTTGTTTATCGGGTCAATTGTCATGATGTTAAAGACCAATGTTGTACTAACGCTAACGGCTATCTTGGCGACGATTATTGGATTTATCATGATGATGTTAATCATGAAACGATCTCAGGTGTTCTTTTTAAGACAACAAGAGGGACTGGGAAAGTTAAATGGTTATATTGAAGAGGCTTATTCGGGTCAGATGATTATTAAAGCTTACAATAGTGAAGAACAAATGATTTCAACTTTTCAGACAATTAATGAGGAATTGACATCGAATACTTACCGCGCACAAATTCTTGCGGGATTTATGATGCCACTGATGACCTTTATCGGTAACCTTGGCTACGTAGCCGTTTGTATTGTTGGGGCGTTATTGACGATGAATGGAACGATTTCGTTTGGGGTCATCGTGGCGTTCATTATGTATGTCCGTTATTTTACACAACCCCTTGCCCAAATGGCGCAGGCGGCCCAAAGTTTGCAATCCGCTTCAGCAGCGGGGTACCGCGTTTTTGAATTTTTAGAGGCTGAGGAAATGGAAGATGAGTCCAAAAAGGCGAGTTATTTAGAAGAAGTAACGGGAAAAGTGGAATTTGACCACGTCTCATTCGCCTATGAAGGAAGTGATCGACCAGTCATTAAAGATTTCTCGATGACGGCACATCCAGGACAAAAAGTTGCGATTGTCGGACCAACAGGAGCTGGAAAAACGACACTTGTCAATTTATTGATGCGATTTAATGAAATCAATCGAGGAGATATTCGAATTGATGACGTTTCAATTCATGACATGACGCGTGAAAACATCCATGAGTTATTTTGCATGGTTTTACAGGATACCTGGTTATTTGAAGGAACCATTAAAGAAAACTTAATTTATAATCAGACGCATTTAACCGATGAAGATGTCGAGCAGGCGTGTGAGGCGGTTGGCTTGAACCACTTTATTCAAACGTTACCAGAAGGGTATGAAACAGTATTAAATGATCAACTCAATCTTTCGGCTGGTCAAAAGCAACAACTGACGATTGCTCGGGCAATGCTTAAAAATTCACCGATGCTTATTTTAGATGAGGCGACGAGTTCGGTCGATACGAGAACAGAATTAATCATTCAACAAGCGATGGATCAGTTAATGCATGGTCGAACTTCCTTTATTATTGCGCACCGTTTATCAACGATAAAAAATGCAGATGTGATTTTAGTTTTAAAAGACGGTGATATTTTAGAAAGCGGAAACCATGAACAATTACTAGCAAAAGGTGGTTTTTACGCCGAACTTTACAATAGTCAATTCGAACAAGGATAAGAATGAAAAAGAGGGAAACCAGGCTTGTCATGGGCCAAGTTTCCCTCTTTTTTTTGTTGGGAAGGATGTTTTTTAAAATAGGGTGGAGCTATTTGATAGAAGTCGTCTATTAAAATGAGAGTGAGTGTTCTTATTGGAAACCTCCTACTTAGGAGTAAAGCATCTATTTGATTAAGGATAACATGTACTTCTTAGGAATGATTGGTGCAAAGAGAAGAATAAGTTCTCCCAGTTGTTGATTCAATGTTTACAAGCCAGTGAGAAGATACTCTAAATCAAGTGTGGAGAGTTCAGATAGATGTTAATTATTATATTATCAAAAGAATTAATAGCGCTTTAAAAACTTTAATAATACACATACCGCATGAATCGACATTTTTTTAAGAAAAAAACAGTATATTCAAGTTGAAAAGAAGTAAGAGGAGAGGATAATATGAATAATCAGGGAGTCCAAAAGTCTTATATCCCTATTTAGAAGATTAATATAATTTTGAATAGTTATTCTTTTAATGGAGGATAGGAGCTAAAAATATGAAGCGATTTTATATGTATCGAATTTTTACGTTAAATCATTTTATGACGGCCATTTATGTCATTTATTTACGATCACTGGGATGCTCGTTTGTGAGCATTGCGGCGTTTCATACAGCCAAAGATTTAACCGTGATGGGATTAGAGATTCCATTGAGTTACCTTTCTGAAAAAATAGGATATAAATTTGTTTTGGCGCTTTCAGGTATTTTTATGACGCTTTCGATGTTACTTATGATGGGGACGACGAATCGGGCGCTATTATTGCTAAGTTTTATTTGTTGGGGCGTAGCCGTGTCATGCGATTCCGGAATTAGTGATGCGTATTTATATGAGCAAGTAGGCGAACAACGCTATCCTATCGTTCAATCAAATACTATCATGTGGCGACAATTGGTTGGATCAGGCTTTAAATTGATTGGGTCAATGGTTTATTCCGTATTTCAGTTACTCCCATTTCTACTCACAATAGTCAATAGTTTAATTTCGACGGGTACCGCATTGAGTTTCAAACCTATAAAGGTTAAACAAACGCCACGAAAGGTGTCTTTTAAACAGTTTAAGGGTACGGTATTATCTCCCGCCTATCTTGCTGTTGTTTTTCATAACGTGTGTTTAATTACTTTTTTAAGTTTAACGTTTACGTATGAATCGGTGTTACTTGTGGACCAAGGTTTAGATGCTAACTGGTTAGGTGTTGTGACGTGTTTGAAATTAATTGTAAGCTCTTTTGGCGTACATCTCGTTAAAAAGTTTGTACATGTCAAAAATAGTTCTAATTTTTATCTGTGGTTATACGTTATTTCAACAGTTGCTATCTTAGGATTGGGAAATCAAGCGTCTATTTTAGTCACTATCTTATCGATCTTAGTAATTTCGGTCGTAAATGGGGTAATGTTTCCCTATCGAACCATTTTATTAAATAAAGTGATTCAGGATAATCGGGCAACGTTATTGTCTATTCAATCTCAAGGCCAATTTTTTATGAGAGCTGTTTTATCGTTAGTAATGAGTTGGATAGCAGATACTGTTTCTCCCTCATTTGCTATGGTGGGCTTAGCTGGATTAACGTTATCGTCCATTTTAATCATGCGAGGATGCTTTTATCCAATCATGAGAATAGTTGATGAATGGGCAGAAGAAAAAGCAAAGTTAGCCGCTTAAAGGTAAAAAAAATCAAAAATAAAAGGGATCACCCATTTGGGGATCCCTTTTATCATTCAGGCATGAAAAATAGTTGATTAATGAATGTAATGTAGTGGTCATTGAGATGCGCCATTTGTTTTTTTAAGAGGGTTGGGTTGTCGGTGACAATCCCATCCACTTGCATCGCAATCATTGTTTGCATCGTTGCCTCTTTATTGACCGTCCACGCATAGATTTGTTTTCCTGAATGATGGACTTGACTAATGAGGGCATAGGAGATAAAGGAGGCCTCAATCGAGTAGTAGTCGACATCTTTTAAATTTTGATAATCCCCGTAAGCAAGCGCTGTAATATAGACGGTTTGAATGTCAGGGTTAATCATTTTCGCCACTTGTAAGACGCGATAATCCATGGATCCGATGAGACATTCATCTTCCATGTTGTGTGCCTCAATTAATTCAATGACTTTATTTGTAATTTCAGCGGTGTCATCGCTCACTTTAATTTCAATCATCAAGGTGAGTTTTCCTTTTGTCTTTTTTAATGCCTCTTCTAATGTTGGAATCGGCTCACCTAAAAAGGCAGAATCGAAACGGCTCCCTACTTCTAATTGTTTGATTTGTTGGTAAGTTGTTTCAGTGACCTTTTTATCATACCCTGATGTTCGTTTGAGATTGGAGTCGTGCATTAAAATCACTTCTCCATCCTGAGTCATTTGAACATCAATTTCTGCCATATCAGCACCGTGTTGAATGGAGTAATCAAGAGCGGCTAACGTATTTTCAGGAACATAAGTGGCTGAACCGCGATGGGCAATAATCTGAATATCATCTGAGAAGTTTCTTCGACCGATGGAGAGGAAGTTTGGGCTAATAAGTCGACTCACAACTAAGAAAAATAACGTGACGATAATCCCCTTGATCAAGGGATGTTTTGATCCTTTTGATGGATTCATTTTTAGGGGGGGAAGATAAGGGCTTGGTGTTAGAAGGTAAAGGGTGTGAGTAAAAGCAGACATAAAAATTAAAAACAGGGAGGGGGCTAAAATGGTTAAGCCATTTTTAATGGTTAGTGCCGTATTAATAAAGATCGTCGATGCTTCAGTTGGATGAATCACTTTAATGATACAAGCACTAATGAAAATGAGTCCACCATATACACTCATAAAGAGCAACCCGATCAGAAGAAGATATTTGAAGGTATAAAAGCGGAGGGGGGCCGCCTTTTTAGCCCGCTTGATACTTTCCCTACCTGCTCGAATGAAAGATAATCTTTGATAAACAACCCCTTGAAGCGTAAAACAAAGACGAATCCCAAGTAATCCGAGGGACGCGATAAAAAGAAAATAAACAAGATGGAAGGGCGCACGTTGGTAAAGTAAATCAAATAAAAGCTCAGTTGTAGAAAAATCCTTTAAAAAATAATGTTTAAATAAAAAAGAGGAAATCGGAATGAGAAATGTAATAAAGAGTAAGAGTAAAAGATTTTTGGGCATTAAGATAATGAAGGACCCTTTGACACTTTGACCTATGAGTTTAAAAAGAGAAATTTTTTGTTGATAGGTAGCCGCTTGTAGGATGAGGAGAATAGCATAGATTTCTAAAAATAATGCGTATCCTAGACAAAGAATCATCAGAAATCCTAACGTTAATACACTCGGAGAGAGGCAGAAATGGATGGCTTGCTTTGCACTTAAATAAGTAATATTTGATTTTTGCATGATGGTCGTTAAAATGGAGAAAAAAGAGGGAATGATAATCGCTAACAAAAGAAATTTATGTAAAAGTTCAAATAAAGCGAGGGTAAGTACATTGTATTTAAGGTAAGTGAATGTTTGTTTAATTAAATGAGACATTGTTGCAACCTCCATATCTGTCGTATTACTCCATCATATGCAAAAAGGAAAGTAAAATTGCTTGGGACTCACAGGAATTAATAAGGAGTGGGACCCCTCATGGAATTTAATGATTTCTTTCTTTATTTTATTAAGCGGATGAAAAAAGGATGAGGGTAGTGATAGTATGTACATATTTTGGTAAATTATAAGTGATTGTCTCTTTAAAATCAAGTTCTTTAAAAATATAAAAAAAATTTGTATAATAAGAGGGGCTAAAGGAGTGAAGTA
>DKYS01000117.1 GCA_002493395.1 Turicibacter sp. UBA7094
ACACGGTGACCTAAGTTTGTAGTCATTAAAAATAATCATTTATATAATAGTAGTATAAGGAAGATCATCCATGTTCCAACACAAAAATAAGAAGGGGGATTTAAAAATGAACATGATAAAAATATCCAATTTAACGAAACGTTTTAATGATAAGCTCGTCCTTGATAATATTAGTTTTGAGGTTGAAGAAGGAGAAATTTTTGGTCTCATCGGACCTAATGGTGCAGGAAAATCAACCTTAATCAATATATTGACAACTCTTGTCGAGCCAACGAGCGGAATGATTGAAATTGGCGGATATCCGCTTGATAAAAATCCTATTGAGGCAAAATCACTCATCGGTCTTGTCCCACAAGAGGTCGCCCTATTCGACGAACTGACCGCCTATGATAATCTGCAATTTTTCGGATCTCTTTACGGTCTTGGATATAAATTATTAAAGGCGCGTATTGAAGAAGCACTTGAAATAACAGGACTTCTTGAACATAAAAAACAAAAAGTAAAAACCTTCTCGGGTGGGATGAAACGTCGATTAAATATTGCATGCGCCATTATGCACCATCCTAAAATATTAATTATGGATGAACCAACAGTTGGTGTTGATCCACAATCTCGAAATCATATCTTTGAATTTACACGTCGAATTTGTAAGGAACAAAAAACAACGGTTCTTTATACCTCTCATTACATGGAAGAGATTGAAGAACTTTGTACGAAAATCTTCATTATTGATTTAGGGAAAGAAATTGCTTACGGAAGTAAGGAGCAAATCAAATCCTTATCCAATACACGGACAAAGGTTCATTTAACACTCACAACCCTTCCATCCACACTCCTTTTAAAGTTAAACCAGCAACCTGGAATCTTATCTATTGAGGAAACTGGACGTCAACTCCAACTCACCATCAATTCTAACTTTAAACTAACCGAAACCATTTCTTTACTTGAAACAGAACACGTTGAACTTGAAAGCATTAGCTATGAACAACCACGACTTGAGGATGTATTCTTATGGTTAACGGGAAAATCATTGCGAGATTAAGGGGGAATTTTTATGAGATTATTACTTTGGATTTATGTTAATTTAAAACCACTCTTCAAACAATTTCCAATCACCGTTCTTTACATCATTGGACTCCCCCTACTCATCGGTCTTTTGATGGGAAATATGCTCGATGATCTCTTTCAAAATCCTATTCAATCAGAGCCACTTACTCTTTGCATCATTGATCATGACCAGACAGCCTACTCCCAACAATTAACGGACCTTTTTCTAAATGAGCCGTTAAGCGATTCTATTCATTTAACAAACGAGGAGGCTAGTGCGACCTTAACCATTCCTCGTGGATATGAAGAAATGATTCTTAATCACGAAGAAGGAGAACTGGTGCTAACGGCGAATGATAAAAAAAATAATGCCTTCTTGCTCTCAACCCTTCAACAGATTTTAGATAGTTACCACGAGCAATTAGCGATGCAATTAAACTCGGATAAGCAGGAAGCTTTAAACGTCCTCTATGAACAAGGGGCTATCGAAACAAAATACGTCGAAACCCCATTATCTTTAACTTCACAAACCTACTATTCCGTTTCAATGATTGGCTTTTTCGTCACTTTAATGATTGTCACCTTAACGGGAGCGGGAGCAAAATCGGTTGAATTAGGAACGAATAAACGATTAGCAGCAGCCCCTTTAAAAAAAGAAACCATGTTTAATTATGATTTCATCGGCAATTTTATTTATTGCTTTATCTGTCTCTTGCTCTACACGATGGTCTATCGCGTTCTTCATTATTCTTTCTCCGGCCCCTTCCTATTATTGCTAATTTCTGTCATATCCACTAGCTTTTTTATTGTCAGTATTGGTCTATTTATTCAATACACGTTTAGTCCTAAACACGGTTATCTCGTTGCTTACACTTTATTTTTTTGGCAAATCATTTTGGGCGGAACCTTTTTACCTAACCAAGTAACTGAACTTCTTTCACCGACCTACTACATTACTCATCTTTTTGAAAATTATATCCTCTCGCCAACCTGGCAAAATATTGGAGGTCCATTGTTCATGACGACTTTCATTGGTCTTATGTTTTACCTTATCACTTTTTTAAAAGAAAAATTTTTCAAAAAGGCGGTGTAATCCATGTTTAAATTAGCTCTTATTCATCTTCGACGTTATTTAAAAAACCCAACCCTCTTATTAATGATGGGGCCTGTTCCCCTCCTGTTAGTCATCTTTTCACAACTAACAGGAACTTCAGAAGCATTTAATCCAGAAATCGCTCTTGTTTTAAACGCTAATGGCCCTTATGAACAACAATTAGTCGATGAACTCAACCTTGAGGACTCTCTCGTTTACAAAGGGGATGAATCCACTCCCATTGAAAAATTAAAAGCCCATCAATTAGCAGGTGTCATTGTCTTACCCGAGACCTTCTCCTCTGACTTAGACAACGGAAAAAAACCACATCTGATACGCTATATAACTGAAAACGGAGCAGGAATCAGCGAAACTGAAATCAAAATTGAAAACTTAATCAATACTTACCTAAAAAATTATTACCAACTGACCAATCAGGGGCCTATCACGACCACCATTGAAGTAACAGAAGACGCAAAAGCAATTAAGTTTACCATGTTCATTAGCCTCATTATTTACTTTATGTTTATCGGTGCCTCAACACTAGCAAAAGATGTCCATCAACTCAAACAACAAAAAATATTACACCGATCACTTAGCACGGCGAATAAAGATTATGAACTCTTTGGCGGACTCATCTTAGCCATGTGTCTTATTCAAGGGAGTTGCTTTAGCCTGATTTACTACCTTGGATTATACTTCCTTCAACTACACATGCCAAATCCATTTTTCCCACTCCTCTTAATGTTTAGTATGTCTTTTGTCGCCTCAAGCCTTGTTATTTTCATTACACGCATTTTAAAACAACCGCTTTTAATTGAACTATCTATTATCGTTTATGCACTCGTTGGCTTTATCTTTACGCTATTAACGCTTAACCTCTTTGATTTAGGGTTAGAAGCCTCACTTGTTGACAATCTAGCCAAACTATTTCCGATTTATTGGGCCTTTGATTCTGCTCTTCATCTGACATTATGGCCTAATCTCTTCATTATCGCTCTATTCGGCCTTGCCTTTTTAAGTGCTGGCAGTTTCAAACTCAAAAACTTTATTCAAAAGTAACGACTTAGAACAAATCAACGATTTTTTATTGATGAAGGGCTTTTGCTATCGTGGGAGTTTTATCTTAAAAGTGTACCCGACGTCCTCTATTTCCTTAAAGTTAAATCGCCCGTACAAAAAAAAGTCAAGCGCATACAATGAAGTGTAGTAACTCTTAATATCAGGTGATGCTCGTGAAAAAAAGATTTTTTCTCTATAGAAAAATGCAGTATGAATGGCACAAATTAGATTTAGCATGTAAATCCGTCATTCTCATTGGCATCTTCCTGTTAACTCAATTAATTTGTGCTGTCTTCATTCCTGTTCTAAGCTCTCAACCAACGATTAATGCTATCTTTCAAACCAGTCTCTCTAGTATCTTTGGATATATTTTAGGAATGAACATCCCAAACGCGAGCAAATCATCTGCTGAAAAGATTTGTCCGTGTGAAGAGAAGGACTCCCCACACCACCTCTTAAAAGGAACCAATATCCATATTTTTTTTACAGCAGGAGTATGTTTGGTTTGTCTCATTACATTAACAATCTATACCGTTATAGGCGAAGAAGTCTATAACGATGGGATTGTTCAAATTGGTCACCTCGTCTCTACGACGATTGGCTTTTTGATTTCAAGTTCCTCTAAAAGTCCCTGAAGAAGCTCTCGATGTGAGAGCTTTTTTTCACCTAATGGCTCAAACAGTTCGGCCTTAAACTTTAGCCCTTGATATCTTCGGGTTCTCATCCGTCTAGGCATAACATCAGAGGAAACTTTTATTGAATGAAAGGAAATTCATTGAAATATAGTTGCACGCCTGATGATCCTTTTCTGGCGATACATTTTAACTTAGCATTTATCAAATGTTTATCCTACATTTTAATCTTCCCTAACAAGCTTTAAAATTCTTTCCCATTCCCCTTATCTTACCTTGGCTTTAACAACTAAGGATTAACGAATAGTCGTCCAATGATGACAATCTTTAAATAAAGAAATTTATTACGACAACCTCTCATCCCCGTATGAAAAACTCCCAAAATTTATTCTAATTTTTAAAAATGGCGAGGGCACCCCGAGTAAAATCACTCGATGTATCCTCGCCATTTAGTCAATCAGTCGAAAGGTTAATCCTTCTACTTAAATAATAATTCCATTGCAATGATCAATTTCATGTTGAATAATTTGGGCAACGAATCCTGTAAAAGTTCCACGTTGTTTAACAAAGTTGCGATCCATGTACTCAACTTCAATCTCCTCATATCTTACCGCCTCACGTACACCCGTTAGCGATAAGCATCCTTCCGTTGTTACATATCGTTTTTTCTTTTTAACAATGACAGGATTCATCATCACGACAATCATTTCCCCGACAGCAAACGCGATGATACGTTTCTGAATCCCAATCATATTAGCCGCCATTCCAACGCATCCATCTAAATTAGCCCGTAATGTATCGACTAAATCATTAGCTACAGCTAAATCTGCTTTCGTTGCCGTCTCCGATTTCTTCGCTAAAAAATTAACATCTTTCATAATTGGACGAATCATCTTATCACTCCTAATATCTTTTCGCGTATCCGCATCGCTTACAAAGCTCTTCAACCGCCTTTCGTTGCGAGAACCCCTCATACATATTAACCGCACGTTCACTCGCTAGAATATCGCTAAGTGGCGTGTGATGAATATTTCCAAGTGGGATATTTCCTTCGCTATCTAAACAACAAGGAACCACTGTCCCATCTGCCTGGATGGCCAAATGATCTCGCAACCCATAACAAAACATCTGCTCACTAATCACGTCACGATTTAACGTCGGCCACTCAAATTTCTTTGCCATATTAATAAACACACGCTCTTTTATTTTAATATTATGCGACTGTTGTAACTTCTCACTCAGACTAAAATCTAGCTTAAAAACTTCCTCCATCAACTTTAAAATATCAGCATTCAGCGAATTTTTAGCCTTTAATTCCTCGCTATCCATATTCCATAATCGCAAATTACAATAAACAGCGCGCTCCTTTTGAATTTCCTCAATAAACGTCGCAATCTTCACTAAATAATCTTTTAACGTTCCTGCTTGTTCATTCGCCTCAAACGAATGAACAGAAAAATTAATCTGTCTAAGAGCAGGGGCCTTTATTAAAATCGGTGCCACTTTTTGAATGAGTACACCATTCGTCGTGAGATTCACCTTCATTCCTGATTCATGACTTAACTGTAAAAAGCGATCAAGCCTCGGATTTAAAAAGGGCTCCCCTAATAAATGAAAATATAAATAATCGGTATACGGCTTGACTTCTTTTAAAATATGAACAAAATCAGATTCATCCATCATTCGCCCACCACGATGAAGCGTGGCGCTCGGACAAAAATCACATTTTAAATTACACCGATTCGTAATCTCAATATACACTCGCTTAAATCTTGGCATCGTTTCTCCCTCCTAACAACCCGCTACTTTTATCTTCTTCCTATTTTAACACGAATGGACATAATAAAACAAAAAACATCGATTTAAAATAGATTTCTCGCCCATCGTAAGAAAAAAATAAACTTTTTTGAGGCAACCCCTCACATTTTTATCAAAATGTGGCATAATTTAAACAGATAATCCCCCCTATGAAAGGAGAACTCCCATGAAACTTGGATTAGTGTTAGAAGGTGGCGGTATGCGTGGTCTATATACGTGTGGCGTCCTTGACTGTTTTTTAGATCATCAACTATTCGCTGACTATGTCATTGGTGTATCGGCAGGAGCCTGCCATGGCGTTTCGTACGTTTCAATGCAACGAGGACGAAGCTTTCGAGTTAACACCAACTACCTTCATGATAAACGATATCTTAGTCTTAGAAATTTTATCCAAACAAAGTCTTTATTCGGGATGGATTTCATCTTCGATGAAATTCCTCATCAACTGGACCTTTTCGATTATGAAACATTTCTTTCGTCTCCTTGCGAATATAAACTAGGCGTGACGGATGCTTTAACAGGAAAATGTGTTTACTTCGATAAATCACACCTCAATCATGATTCCACCCTCATCAAGGCATCGTCTTCGATCCCTGTATTCTCCCCTGTCGTATCTTATCAAGGACGCGATTACTTAGATGGTGGAACCTCGGATTCAATTCCCGTCAAACAAGCTCTAGCTGATGGCTGTGACCGTCTCATTATCGTCTTAACACGTGACCGTAACTATGTTAAAAAGCCTGAAAGTTTTCGATCTATCTATGCTAACGTCTTGAAAAAGTATCCGAATATGATTAAGGCACTTGATGAGCGTCATACGATGTACAACGACACCCTATCTTTTATCAGGCAACTTGAGGCTCGTGGCATCGCAACCGTTATCGCTCCAAAATCCCCGGTTAAAATCAGTCGTTTTGAAAAAAACGGAAAAAAACTTCAAGGATTATATGACCAAGGTTATCAAGATGCCCTCGATTCACTTGAACATCTTAAACAATTAAAATCTAAAAAAAGCTGAAACAGATTGTTTCAGCTTTTTTTACCTCTATTCACCTCACTGCAGTTCTTCATTTAAAAAAGATTCACTCACCCATGAATCCTTTTTGAGGGGTCACCCTTATAATTGATGCCCATGTCGATTTAAAATAAAATCACGACTAATTCCATGTTGTAAGGCATAACTATAGGCCTCGGCTTTTGTTTGAAAAGGAATAAGGTGTAAGACATTCATTGGATAATAAGCCTCTTTATATTCCCCATCAAAGACATCAAGTACTTTTAAAATGATAAACGTGCTTTCCATCGCCTGATTTAAATCGTCATAATCAATCGCATCAAAATCCATAAATTCAATCAGGCGTTCAATCAATCGTGCCATATGAACATCAATTTGTTGCGTCTCAATTCGTAGATGGGCCACCTCCATCATCTGAACCAACTCTTCAATATTCCGTTGAATCTCTTTAATAATGGCCGTAATAGAAACTGCTTGTAAAATAGTGGTCGGAAACGTAACTTGTGAAGATAAACTTTCTAAAATTCCAAAATTATTATCGAATTTTTTGTAACGAGATAAAAAGTCGTAATACTCTTCCCGATTTAAAATACAGTTCGCAATTTTAATAAACTCATTTCCTTTACTTTCACACGCTTCACAGTAATCAAGCATTTCGTTCGTCGCTTGAATTAATTTTTCAGTTCCTTCATCACTCATGAAACCTTCATCAACGATAGTCATTTTATCATCCCCGATATCTATCTGGCTTTTAATACAGTATATGCGCCTACTCACAAAAAATGACACGTTATAACAAAAAAAGCAAGCCAACTAAGACTTACTTCTCATTATTCGTCAAATGTAATAATCGTATAAGGTTTCATCTGCTCATCACAAAGCGTCACGTAGTAAATGTTATCCTCTTTTTCGATCGTTGGAATAATGACATCCCCGAGCTTAGCTGCCTGTTTATATTCCACTCGTATTCGTCTAAAATCTTTCATTTCTTTTAAACAATCTAATGCCATGGCAACATACTGGCTATTATTTACATGCGCATTCAGATCAATATGATACTTCATCACGCGAATCGGTGCTAACACTTGATAAGAGGTCGGAACTTTAATTTTACGAGGTAAATATTCCATCTCTAGTTTTTCCTCAATCGGGTACTTTTCAATCTCTTCTTTAGGTAATTTAACAAAAGCACCTGTCGCTGAGTTAATAAAACAACCACATAAATTAGCATACGCCAATTGATTCCCCGCTGCGTCAAGCATTACATAGTTGCGGTAACCAAACATCCCCTTACATCCATGGATGAGCGTCCCTACCGTAATTTCCTCACCTAGGCGTGGAAGACGGTTAATTTCAATTTGCCACGATAAAAAATAAAAGGCTAAGTCCTGATTCATAAAATAATCGGTTCCTAACCCGATATCCTCTAAATGGAACGTACTACAATCTTGGAAATAGTTAATTAAGTGATGGAGCGTTAATTTGCCATCCTCTCCTATTTCACTAAATCGTACACGACTTGTCATCTGATACAAAAAAGACCCCTCCTTCACCTTTTATTATACCTAAATTTTCCCTATTTAAACAATAAAAAATACGGCAAAAACGTCTTGCCGTATTCAGTTGAGTGATTCTATCGATTAATAAATTAGGCTCCACGGCTCATGATGAAAATATTCCTGTAAGCACGATTCACTTGAGTCGTTCCTAATTGAACAAAAGATGAAGACTCCACAACAAACAATCATCATTACCATTAAAATCCATCCTCTTCTCATCGCGTGCACTTCCTTTATTAAAAGATTAATTTAAAAATTAATCACCCACTTCATTCTATGCACTAATATACTTGTTTTATCTCAACTAAGGAAAAAATTAATCAATTGAAGGACGAACAAACTTTTCAAGCGCATCCATCGCTAACACATAACCCCATTCACCAAATCCACACAATTGACCGATACAAGCCGGTGCTGTTACCGAAGTATGTCTAAACGATTCCCTCGCATGAATATTCGATAAGTGAACTTCAACAACCGGCATAGGTGCAATCGACTTCAAGGCATCAAATATCGCATAGCTATAATGGGTATATGCCCCTGGATTTATAATGATTCCATCATAAGCTTTTAAATAGGCCTCATGAATCCAATCAATGAGCTCACCCTCACTATTACTTTGACGAACCTCAATCTCATGCCCTCGGCTACCCGCTTCATCCTTCATCCATTGAACAATTTCTTCATAGGTTTTCACGCCGTAAATTCCTCGTTCACGAATGCCAACCATATTTAAATTCGGACCGTTTAACACTAAAATTTTCATCTATATCACCCCTGTAAATTTAAAGCTTTCTTAATCTCATCAATCGGCATGTCGTGGTGCGTCCATAGTTTAAAAGCTTCAGCCCCTTGATAAATAATCATGCCAACTCCATTCATGATGCGACATCCTCTCTCTTCGGCCTGCTGTAATAGTTTCGTTTTGAAAGGGTTATAAATAATATCACAAACCATCAAGTCTTGATGAAGAACACTGCTATCTTTAATAAATGACTGATCTTTTAACTCACCCATTCCGATATTTGTCGCATTAATCAATAAATCACTTGTCGCCAGCTGTTCTTTTAGCACCTCATCATCACCTAGCGGATAAAACGTTGCTTTCGTCGATGTCTGATTATTAATTAAATCTGCCATTTCTTGACCGCGAATCACCGAACGGTTAAAAATAGCCAACTCTCGTGCCCCATCAAGTGCTGCCTGAATTTGAATCGCCTTACCGGCACCGCCGCAACCAACAATCGTTATTTTTTTTCCACGAACATCAAATCCTTCAGCCTTTAAGGCATGCATTAATCCACTCCCATCCGTCATATGTCCTACTAACTTCCCTGATTCATTCACAACTGTATTAACAGCTTGGCATAACGTCGCGACTGGCGATAATTCATCTAAATAAGGGATGATTTTATTTTTATATGGCATTGACACATTGAATCCTCGAACACCTAACGCTCGCATGCCAGACACAGCCTCTGCCAACTGATTTTCTTCAATTTCAAAGGCCAAATAGGCATAATCAAGCTGAAGGATTTCAAATGCTGTGTTATGCATCTTCGGTGAAAGACTATGTCGAATGGGATTCGCAATAATCCCGATTAATTGTGTCGTTCCACTTATTTGTGACTTCATCTAAAGCCCCTCCTTCTAAATGATTCCATGCTATAATCACCATAACATTTTTGTCCTTTATTGTAAAATAAAACTTGACTCTTTTAATAAAACAAGATATATTTATTTTCAATAGGAACCCTTTAAGATTACTCACGAGAAGTAATTAAGGAAAGATAGAGTCGTTACTTGACAATAAAGAAGAAGTTTCATCTTTTTTCGTCATATCACTGAATTTATCATGCCTTAAGTTATAGGGGGAACTCATTATAACTTAAGGTTTTTTTTCATCTATTCCATAAGCGAATAGGGTTCTAATTTAGTCAATGAGGAGAGAAATCATGAAAAAAAATCAGAACCGTCTTGCCATTCAAATGGCGATTGCCCTTATCTTCGGATTAACGCTTGGCTCATTATTTTTATTTTTACGTGAACATTTACTTACGACAAACCCTCATCTATGGGAAACCATCAATAAACTTTTATTCCAGGATATTAGTGCCGAGGGGGCCACTGATGCGATTGGAATCTTCTACATTCTTGGACAACTCTTTTTAAATTCGATGCAACTTGTCATTGTCCCAATGGTCTTTACATCCATTGCCCTCGCGATGTGCCGTATCTCTGATACTAAAACACTTGGTCGTCTATCGTTTAAAACCATCAGTGGATTCTTAATGACCTCGCTCTTCGCCTTAGTATTAGCCGGAGGTGTTGGGTTAGTTGCTAATCAATTTGGAGTTTTCAATGTCAACATTGATCATGTAAGTACACAGACAGGATCAACGGGAGCAAATCCACTTCTTATCTTTGTGAATGCGATCCCGAGTAATATTACGTCAGTGTTTGCAACAAATGGAAGTATTTTATCAATCGTCTTCCTAGCTGTTGT
Source organism: Turicibacter sp. UBA7094 (assembly GCA_002493395.1). Taxonomy (GTDB): domain Bacteria; phylum Bacillota_I; class Bacilli_A; order MOL361; family Turicibacteraceae; genus Turicibacter. The sequence continues at coordinate 10,733 of DKYS01000117.1, forward strand.
TACAGGGCTTGCTATCAATCACTTAGGAGATCAGATTACGGTAGTGAAAAAATTACTCGAAGATGTTAATAAAATTATCACTGTCTTCTTAACATTTTTAATTACTAAATTTGGACCTTTTGCTATCTTTATTTTATTAACTCGTACCTTTGCCATCTATGGGGTGGAACATTTAAAACCAGCACTAGCCTATGTAATCACGGTTATCCTAACCTTATTAGTCTTTTTAACCTTAGGGTATGCTTTATTTATTTCAATCATGACCCGCTTAAATCCAATGGCCTTTATTAAAAAGACGGCTAAAGTTGCGATGTTTGGTTTTTCCACTTCATCATCCGCAGCAACTTTACCGTTAAATACAAAAACAACGACAGAAGAATTAGGGGTCAATAAAGAAATCGCCTCATTCATTCTTCCACTTGGAATGACCATTAATATGAATGGAACAGCCATTATGCAGGTGATTGCCGCTATCTTTATTGCTTCAAGTGCAGGCTATCAAGTCACCATCGGAAGCATCTCATTAATCGCGATTTTAGCACTCATCGCCTCTATCGGGACTCCAGCAGCACCAGGAGCGGGAGCGGTCATCTTATTCACTGTCTTATCAGGAATGGGGTATCAAAATGATGCAGCCTTATTAGCCTACTCATTAATCTTAGCGATTAACCGTCCTGTTGAAATGCTAGTTACAGCCTTAAATGTTGTCGGTGATTCTGCAACTGCTGTTGTCGTCGCAAAATCAGAAAATGCGTTAGACGAAGACGTTTATCATTCTCTATAAAAAAAGCATCGATCATCTTGATCGATGTTTTTTTTAATAGTTATGACAAAGTAATTCAAAATAACCTTCTGGATGACCACAGATTGGGCAGTGATCTGGTGCTTTCATTGCATATACTCGATGCCCACAATGGCGGCAAGTCCAAATAACCGGTTGTTCTTTTTCAAAAACATGGTCGGTCTTTACATTTTTTAATAACTCTTTAAAGCGTTGTTCGTGTCCTCGCTCAATCGCGGCTATGCCTAAAAATTCTTCTGCTAACTCCGTAAACCCTTCCTGTTTAGCAACTTCAGCGAAAGCCGGATACATATCCGTCCATTCCCCGCGTTCAAAAAAAGCCGCAGAACTTAAAGCTTCCGGTGTTGTTACTGGACCACCTTCAAGCAACTTAAACCAAATTTCAGCATGGGCCTGCTCATTTCCAGCTGTTTCTAATAAAATAGCTGCAATTTGTTCATATCCAGCCGCTTTAGCACACTTAGCATAAAATTGATAGCGACTATGGGCCAGAGCCTCGCCAATTAACGCTTTTTGGAGATTTTTCTCGGACTCTGTCCCTTTTAGGGCCTGCCGTAACGTTGGTTTATCAATTTTCTCAATATCCCGATTCATGATACCACCCCATTAAACATTCATTCCTTTTAACTATATGCTCTAGGGTGGTTTAAACATTCACGAATCTATTGCAAATAAGCACCTGATGAAGATCGGTAACCCGCCTCCTAATCTTTGACACGAAATAGCTTCTATTTAGATGACAATTCCTTGTTATCATTAAAATTTTAAGTTTAAGTCTGATTCATCCTTTTTCAAACATCCCATCACATACTCACTATCTTTTTTACTCATTTCACCATGACAGTCACAACCAACCGTTATTATTAAGTCGTGTTGCTTGCAAAACTCAACACAACATGCGGTTAACTCATCGCTATGAATCGGATAATAGCATTCAATTCCATCAATACCAGCCTGAAGAAGTCGATTAAAATCTTTACGAACATCCTCTAACGAAGATTGACGATAATATTTTCCTGGATGTGCCAAAACAGCCTTCCCGCCACAACGGTGAATATGTACAATCGCCTCTTCCACAGTTGGAAAATCGTAATTAGAATAAAAGATACCATAGTCACGATAAATCTTTAATCCGTCCATCAGATTTTCAGTAATTCCACGGTCTTTTAAATAATGAATTCCTTTAAAACCACCTAAGCGGCGATCATACGTATACGATTCATAATCAACGGATGACAGATTCTCGTAGTCCTTTTCCATCAGTTGAATTAAATCAAC
>DKYS01000031.1:0-1564 GCA_002493395.1 Turicibacter sp. UBA7094
TTCCCGTCTGGACCGCCATTTAAACTGATATTTATGACTGATGAAATCTCATCAGTCTTTTTTTTTATAATTTGCCTATTTATAAAAAAAGTGTTATGATGAATAGTAATGAAGGAGTATAAAATTGGAAATAGGAGGTTTTTTTATGATTAAAAAACAAGCGTTAGAGCTTATTGATTTTTTATATGAGAGTCCAACTGCTTTTCATAGCGTTTTTAATGTGGAGAAGCAGTTATTATCTGAAGGTTACACAGAGTTAAAAGAATCGGATACTTGGAATCTAGAGCCGAGAGGAAAGTATTACGTGAAAAAAAATGATTCAGCTTTAATTGCCTTTGAAATTGGGACTGGAGATATAAAAAAGGATGGACTTCGAATGATTGGTGCCCACACAGATTCTCCTGGATTTAGGGTTAAAGCAAATGCGGAAATGATAGTAGAAGGCTCTTATTTAAAGTTAAATACAGAAGGTTATGGGGGAGCTATTTTATATACTTGGTTTGATCGCCCACTTGGATTAGCCGGAAGGGTGATGTTAAAAGGAGACTCCCCATTTCAGCCAGAGACTAAGTTAGTCAATATTAATAAACCATTATTGATTATTCCAAGCCTAGCTATTCATATGAATCGTTCCGTGAATGATGGATTTGAGGTTAATAAACAAAAAGATACGCTGCCGTTATTATCGCTTGTGAATGAATATTTTGAGCAGGATAACTACCTTGTTAAATTAATTGCTGATGAGTTAGATATTGATTATCGTACGATATTAGGGTTCGAATTATCATTATATGAATATGAGAAAGGTTGTTTAGTTGGGGCTAATGAGGAGTTTATTTCATGTGGTGGATTAGATGATATGTGGATGGTTTTTTCAGGAATTAAGGCTCTAACAGAAAGTGATGAAATAAAGGCTACTAAAATGATGATTTGTATAGATAATGAAGAAATTGGAAGTTTAACAGCGCAAGGAGCTAATTCAACCTTTATTCCAACGATTATTGAACGTTTAACAATTGCCTTAGGTCTTGATCGTGAAGGGATGCATCAGGTATTAGCTAACTCAGTTATGATTTCTGCCGATTTAGCTCATGCGCTTCATCCAAATGTTCCTGAAAAGCATGACCCGACACATCGACCTGTTCTTGGGGGGGGACCAGTACTTAAAATTGCATCTTCAGGTTCGTATAGTACGGATAGTCGCTGTGCCGCTATATTTGAAGAGCTATGCCAGATTGCAAAGATTCCATATCAAAAGTTTTTTAATCGTTCGGATGTTCGTGGCGGAACAACAATTGGACCTATTACTTCTTCTATTTTAACGATTCCAGTCATTGATATGGGGGCACCGCTACTTGGGATGCACTCTATTCGTGAATTGGCGGCAGTTAAAGATCATGAATATGTGACAAAATTATTTACGACATTTTTTAATTTATAAGGAAAAATAAAAAAACTCGGTTTGTTACCCGAGTTTTTTTATTTAGTTACCTTTCTCAATTTCTTCTGCTAATTGATTTAGATACTCCCAACGTTCATATTTATAAGTTAATTCTTCTTCTAC
>DKYS01000031.1:1919-57971 GCA_002493395.1 Turicibacter sp. UBA7094
TTTAATTAATTCTTCATCCAGTTGTGCTACTTTTTCTTCTAATATAGCAATATCATCATCAATTGTTTCAAACTCTTTCTGTTCTTTAAATGTAAATTTCACCTTTTTTTCTCGGCGGGGTTTAGATTTGGCAGCTTCTTTCGGTGTTTTCTCCTCTGTTGAATTTTCTTTTAAAAGGTTAGTCTCCTTAAAAAGAAGATAGTCACTATAATTCCCCGTATAGATTGTAATTTGGCCATTCCCCTCATAGGCAAAGATTTTATTACAAATTCGATCGAGGAAGTAGCGATCATGGGATACGGTAATGACAATTCCATTAAAATCATCAAGATAGTCTTCGAGACGGCGTAAAGTATCAATATCTAGGTCGTTGGTTGGTTCATCTAGAAGGAGCACATTAGGGGCATCCATTAGAATGCGTAGCAAATAGAGACGGCGTCGTTCGCCACCTGATAGTGTTCCAATTTGAGAATATTGTAGGTGACCATCAAATAAGAAACGCTCGCACATTTGTGAGGCGGTAATACGTGTTCCATCCGCTGTTTCGATATACTCGCGTTTTTCTTTAATATAGTCAATTGCACGTAAATTCGGATTCATTTCTTCGCTATCTTGAGCAAAACATCCAATCTTAACAGTCTCACCAATGTCAATATTCCCGCTATCTGGTTTTATTTTTCCCCGAATGAGATTAATGAGTGTCGACTTCCCAATCCCGTTAGGCCCAACAATTCCAATTCGATCGGTCCGTGCAAGTGTATAATCAAGGTCATGGATGAGGCAGCGATCACCGTAAGATTTAAATACGTGATTAAACTCCATAATTTTACGACCTAGACGTGTGGAAGCGACTGAAATATCAATATTTTCTTGGGCAGTCGTCTTTTCCTGATTTTTTAGTTCATCAAATCGTTGTAAACGCGCCTTTTGTTTGGTTGAGCGCGCTTGTGCGCCACGTCTTACCCAAGCTAATTCTTTTCTTAACAGATTTTGACGTTTATCTTCCATCGCTGCTTCAAGTTGAAGGCGTTCCATTTTCTTTTCAAGAAATAATGAATAGTTTCCATCATAACTATAAAGATTTCCTTTATCAAGTTCGATAATACGATTCGTCACCCGGTCAAGGAAGTAGCGGTCATGCGTAATCATAAGGAGGGCACCTTTACGGGCATTTAAATAGTCCTCTAATTTAGAAATGGTGTCATTATCAAGATGATTGGTTGGTTCGTCTAAAATTAAAAGTTCGCATGGCGTAATAAGTGCTGAAGCAAGTGCGACTCTCTTTTTCTGCCCCCCAGAGAGCTCCTTTACTTTTTTAGAAAAAGTTGTGATTCCGAGCTTTGTTAAAACAGATTTTGCTTCACTTTCTAAATCCCATAATTTTAAACGGTCAATTTGATCTTGTAATTTTAGAAGACGTTCATTAATGTGATCGTCATAATGAGATTGTAGAGTTTCAAGAACTTTTTGATAATCTCTTAAAAGTTTCATTTCCTCAGAATTTCCTTTGAATACTTGTTCTAAGACCGTTGCCTCTTCATCAAATTTAGGATTTTGTGGCAAATACTCAATACGTACTCGATTTCCTTTTGTGATTTTCCCTGTTTCTGGTGATTCTACACCGGCAATGATTTTAAGCAACGTTGATTTTCCTGTTCCATTAACGCCGATAATTCCGATTTTCTCCCCCTCGCTAATTCCAAACGAGATATTTTTAAGTAACGTTTTAACCGAATAACTTTTACTTATATTTTCAATTGTCATTAAATTCAAATTTATCACCACAACATTTCTTAAAGATAAACTTATTATACCTTTTTTTAAAAGGAGAGCAAATAAAAAAAACCCGATGAATCAGTTATCGGATTTTTGTTCATTAAAGCAGAAAATAATTTGTCCATTTTCGATATATGGAAGGTGGATGTGATAGTAATAAGTCACTAATCGGATGATAAAGATAAGTCCAAGGCATAGGTGAGCACTAAGGTATGTCCCAAGATAGGGAGAAATGAACCAAAATAAACTAGCTCCGATAATCGAGGCAACAGCATAAATTTCTCTTTTTAAAATAGTAGGCACTTGTTTTGCAAGAATATCACGAATGACACCGCCCCCTATGGCTGTGATAAGAGAGACAAAGATAAAGGTTAGAAAGTTATAGTGTAGTTCCATTGCTTTCATCGCTGCTGCAATAGTAAACACGGCTAAACCGCTGGCATCTAAGACAAGGAAAGTGGTTTTCCATTTAATTGTTCCCCGAAAGATAATGACAAGTATGGTTGAAAGGAGGATAATTAGCATAGACGTGTAGTCCGAGAAGAAGGCGGGAACACCAATATTCGTGACGACATCCCGGATAACCCCTCCACCAATGGCGGTTACCGTAGCTAAAGTGAGGATTCCAAAGAAGTCCATTTTTCTTTCAATGGCACGGATGGCTCCCGAGGCGGCGAATACAAAAACCCCGATATATTCTAAAAATAAAATTAACTCCATAATCTCATCTCCTATATTTGAAAGGATTACTGTTTAACTTCACCCTATTGTATGCAAAATACTTTAAATACCACTTGTTATTTTGTCCGATGGTTCCTCTTTTTTTCTTCTTTAGATGGAACGGGGTCATATCCCATTTTGCCAAAAGGGTGACATCTTAAAATCCGTTTTATTGCTAGGAATCCGCCTTTTAGGGCCCCATATTTTTCAATCGCTTCAATAGCATAGTGCGAACAGGTTGGGATAAAACGACAGCTAGGTGTTGTTTGTACGGAAATATATTTTTGGTAAAATCGGATAAGCTTAATCAATAGGTGTTTCATTTCAGCAGGCCTCCTTTTCTTGACTGCCAATGACTAAAAATATTTTATCAAAAAAAATATTTCAATAGAAGGACTTTTGCATAGAATATGTCGTACAAAAGTTTTTCCATTTACTTCCATAGTTTGATTGGATAAGGAGATGATAGTATGTGTGGAATTTTTGGGGTTGTTAATTATCATTTAAATGAGGTGAGGACGCCTTATGATATGAGTTGCGTGCAAGCTGTTTTACATCGGGGACCTGATGAGGGAGGGACGTTTTATGATCCGCATGTTTTTTTAGGTCATCGTCGTCTATCAGTTGTCGATATTGAACAGGGAAAACAACCAATGTCTTTTCATCATTATACGATGGTTTATAATGGTGAACTCTACAATACGGAGGAAATTCGTCAAGAATTATTAGAAGCAGGTTATACATTTAAAGGACACTCAGACACAGAAGTTTTATTAAAAGCTTATGTTTGTTTTGGAGAAAAGGTTGTGGAAAAATTAAATGGGATTTATGCCTTCGCGGTATGGAATCAAAAAGAGCAGACGTTGTATGTCGCGCGTGATCGTGCTGGAGTCAAACCGCTGTATTATTCTTTATTAGCAGATGGTTTAATCTTCGCTTCAGAACAAAAACAGATTTTAACGTATACAAATAAAAATGAAATCACGTTAGAAGGATTTAAAGAATTACTAGGGGTAGGACCTTCTCATACACCAGGGCATGGACTTTATAAAGGGATTGAAGAGTTAAAACCTGGTCATTATATGAGAGTTTCTTCTGGACATATAGAAACGGTTCAATATTGGGAGCTTGAAGCGAAGAAACACGAGGATGATTTTGAAACAACCGTCGCTAAAACAAGAGAAATTTTATTAGACGCCATTAAACGTCAGTTAGTGTCTGATGTTCCATTATGTACGTTTTTATCAGGGGGGATTGACTCTTCTGCGATTACAGCGATTGCAGCAAGTCAAATCAAGGATCTTCATACCTTCTCAATTGATTATGAAGATAATTTAAAATATTTTAAAAAGACGGATTTCACCGTTTCTCAAGATAATGATTTTATTAAGTTAATTTCTGATCTAAATCACACCCATCACCATTATTGTGTCATTAGTAATCAAGATTTGGCGGATGCTTTAACAGATGCTGTTCATTTTCGTGATATGCCAGGAATGGCGGATGTTGATTCATCGTTATATTGGTTCTGTAAAAAAATTAAAGAAGATTTTACGGTAGGTCTATCAGGTGAATGTGCTGATGAGATTTTTGGTGGGTATCCTTGGTTTTACCGAGAACCGATGAATGGAATGTTCCCATGGCTTAGAGATTTAGCGATTCGTAATACGTTGCTAAAACCTGAGTGGCAGGAAAAATTAGATTTAGTCGGTTATGCAACCGAACGGTTCAATCAATCATTAGCAATGGCTCCTATTTTAGAGGGTGATTGTGATTTAGATAATGAAAAACGTCAATTAACTTATTTAAATACTAAATGGTTTATGACGACTCTTTTAGATCGTAAGGACCGTATGAGTATGGGAGCAAGCCTTGAGGTTCGTGTTCCATTTGCCGATCATCGTTTGATGGAATATTTATACAATATTCCGTGGGATATGAAGTTCCATGGGGGAATGGAAAAAGGATTATTACGTAAAGCATTAGAAGGTGTTTTACCAGATGAAGTTTTATACCGTAAAAAAAATCCATATCCAAAAACACATAATCCTCACTATACGTCAATTATTCAATCATTGTTAAGAGAGGCGTTAAATGATCCAAACTCTATCTTACATGAAATCTTTGATGAGCAAAAATTATGGGCGCTTGCTAATACAAATGATGAAATTATTACACGTCCATGGTTCGGACAATTAATGACTCAACCTCAATTAATTGCTTACTTATATCAATTCCACGTTTGGTTTAAAGAGTATCATATGACATTTGTTGAATAGAAAATGAGAACGTTAGCCTTCCCGGCTAACGTTTTTTTTAGGAATGAGACGAGCAGAGTATAAAAGAAAGGGATTTAACCCATACTATGGAAAATAAATAGTTAAGGGGAATAGAGATGCGTTTTATTGGTTATGTTGTGCTTATTCTTTTAGGGATTATTCTGATGTTATTATTTATAAAAGTTAAAATAGAAATCTTTTTTAATCCTCACAAAGGGTGGATTGAGTTAAGGTATTTATGGCTTAAGTATCGGCTTGATATGGATGATTTTTTAACAGATTCTAAGAAGGAGGAGATGGAGCAACAATTCGCTAAGGTACAAGAAGAAACAAAGCAAGAGCTGACCCGAGTTGAATTCAAAGAAACGGTAAAGGTAAAAAAAGACCCTATTGACAATCCGTCTTCGCATGTTTTGAAGAAGGAGAGGGGAGCCACTAAGAAAAAAACGAAGAAGGTAAAGGTGAAACAAAAAAAGGTCACACGGAAATTAGACTTTCAGGCGATTAAATCAATGATTAGACGCGGAAAAGTCATTTTTAAGCTTTCAAAAAAGGTCCTTATTCGCTTAACGAATAGAATTAGAATTCATCGTTTAGAATCAATGATTGATGTTAGTCTAGATGATGCGATGACAACGGGATGTCTGATCGGAGGTCTTTGGGCGCTTGAGGCGAATGGTCATGCTTTTATTGAACGCTACGTTAAAAAAGTAGATGATTATCATTTTGATGTAAGCAGTAAATTTAAGGGGAATTCACTTTTTCTTAGTCTTTCATGTATACTCTCGTTTCGAATCGCCGATATTATACTTGTTCTTTTATTATCTTTTAAAGAATTATTAACGATTAAACGGATGCTAAAAGTTGAGGAGGAATAATCGTATGGCAGAACATCCAATTCATAATTTAATGAAAATTTCAATGGAGAGTTTAAAGAAAATGGTGGACGTGGATACCATTGTTGGGAATCCCTTAAAAACAGATCGTGGGGATACTATTATTCCTGTTTCTAAAGTAAGTTTTGGATTTGGAGCGGGAGGTAGCGAGTTTGAGTCTGAACGAAAATCGACATCTAATGATAATGCACCATTCGGAGGTGGAAGTGGTGGAGGGGTTTCGATTACACCGATTGCCTTTTTAGTCGTCAATGAATCAGGGGTCGAATTAAAACACATTGAAGAACGTACTTCACTCTATGAGCGTTTATTAGATCAAGCCCCTAAGTTTATTAATAATATTGTGAATGAATTTGATAAATCAGGATCTAAATCATCAGATAAAAATGAGTAAAACCGCTGTTTTACTCATTTTTCTATTTGAGGGGCTAATTGTCCGCCGTTGTTTAAGGCGGATTTTTCGTGCGACTGTGTTTAGAAAAGATCACAAGATGTAAAGCGTTATCTTTTTTTGCTCAAACGTTATAACATTGTTAAGTTAAAACCGTGACATTGCTTTAAAGTTGTAGTAAAATCAATTTGTATATCATGAAGAGGTGATTTTTAGTGCTTAGACCCGAAGTAATTGAACAACTATTTGATCTCGTAGATGAAACCTCGATGATCATTAGCTCGGAATTGAAGATGAATTATTTGCACGCGTTGTGCGAATCATGTCAAAACATTATGAATCAAGAAGTTAATTCATCACTGAATGAAGAGTCAAAGGAGATTTTAAAATCTCATTATGCGACACTTGAGGGATTAGAATTTACGCAGGAAGAAATTAGAAAGGCGCTTCAGTTAGCTATTTTAAAAGGGCTTAAGTCAGAGCGATTAACGAATGCAATGATGACACCAGATTCTATTGCCATGATGTTAGGTTATTTAATTTCTAAGTTTATAGGGGATATTAAGCAGGCCTGTGTCGCTGATTTAACGGTAGGAACTGCCAATCTGCTGACGGCTGTTTTAAATCATTTAGGGACTGAACCTCAGATGATTTATGGGGTGGACGTAGATCCTGATTTATTAAAGATTGCATGTACACTTTCTGATATGCAAGAATATGAAATTCAATTTTATCAACAAAGCTCGTTAAAGCCATTATTGGTTCAGCCACTGGATTTAATTATGGGGGATTTACCTGAGGGGCATCTTTCAAAGGAAGAATTAGATGGGTTAGCCTTAACGTTGGTTTCTGAGGGCGTAGACTACCTCCCATATCTATTGATTGAAAACCATCTGAAGTATTTAAAACCAGGCGGATACGGTTTTTATGTCATTCCAAATGATCTATTTAGCCAATCAGGATCGCAGGTCTTTCATCAATTATTAACATCGGAGGCAACCATTCAAGCATTGTTACAATTACCTATGTCTTTGTTTAAGGCAGATGAAGTTGGAAAAAGCTTATTTATTATTCAAAAAAATGGTGAGGATGTTCCTGCAGTTAAGGAAGTATTAGTGGCGCAATTACCAAGCTTTAGTGATCCACACGCCTTTAATCAGACGTTAAATCGTATTGAAAATTGGATAAAAATGAATAAATAAAATGGAGGGTACCGTTATGACTAAAATTTTATCAGTTAACGCAGGAAGTTCATCGTTAAAATTTCAATTATTAGAGATGCCAGCTCAAACTGTCATTACGAAAGGGCTTGTAGAACGTATTGGATTTAACGATGGGGTATTTAATATTAAATTTGAGGACCAAAAGATTGAGAAGGTTTTACCGATTAAAGATCATAGTGTAGCTGTCCATTTATTACTTGAGGCGTTACTTGATTTGAAAATAGTAGCTAATTATGATGAAATTAGTGGAGTAGGACACCGCGTCGTTCATGGGGGAGAAAAATTTGATCGATCAGTGATTATTACAGACGAAGTGTTAGCCGAAATTGATGCCCTATCAGAATTAGCGCCACTTCATAATCCTGCTCACGTTTTAGGAATTAAAGCGTTCATGAAGGAATTACCTCATGCTGTTCCGGTTGCTGTATTTGATACAGCTTTTCACCAAACAATGAATAAGGATGCTTACTTATATCCGGTAAAATATGAGTGGTATCAAAAATATGGTGTGCGTAAATATGGATTCCATGGAACTTCTCACCAATACGTTGCTAAGCGTTGTGCAACATTAATGGGGAAACCATTAGAAGAGACAAAGTTGATTACCATTCACTTAGGAAATGGTGCATCGTTAACGGCTGTTAAAGGTGGTCACTCAGTGGATACATCGATGGGATTTACTCCGTTAGCAGGACTCATGATGGGGACACGTTCAGGAGACGTCGATCCAGCTGTTTTACCATTTGTGATGGCAAAAGAAAACTTAACAGTTGAACAGGCAGTTAATGCGTTAAATAAAGAGTCAGGATTATATGGCGTATCGGGTGAATCGTCTGATATGCGTGACATCTTAAAGTTAGTCGCACAAAAAGACGAGCGTGCAATGATCGCCTTTGATTTATATGTTAAACGTATTTGTGATTACATTGGAGCTTATTACATTTACTTAAACGGAGTCGATGCTTTAGTCTTCACTGCAGGAATTGGTGAAAATTCAACACCTGTTCGTAAAGCAATCGTTGATCGTTTAGGTGTTCTTGGAATCAAATTAGATGACGAGGCGAATAAAGCAATGGGAGAGGAACAGTTAATTTCAACAGCCGATTCGAAAATTAAGGCATATGCAATTCCAACTAATGAAGAGCTAATGATTGCTGAAGATACTTATGCATTTGTTAAATAAAAAAAGATGAGATTCAGTGATGAATCTCATCTTTTTTATGAAACTACGAGATTGTGTTATAATTTAAGCATGCTAAAATAGAGGTGAAAACATGTTAAAAGAAATTTGGAGTCATATCGTTGCATTTGATAAGATTATTATTCATCGTCATATCAGTCCAGATCCGGATGCATTAGGTTCACAATTAGGGCTTGCTGCATTGATTCGTCATACTTATAAAGATAAAATGGTAAAAACGGTAGGGTTTAATGAACCTTCGCTTTCTTGGATGGGGGAAATGGATGGAGCCTTAGATGAGGATTATGAAGGGGCGTTAGTCCTCATTATGGATACGGCGAATTCGGCACGTATCGATGACTCCCGTTATAAATTGGCGGCTAAGTCAATCAAGATAGACCATCATCCGGTTGTTGAAGAATATGCAGATATTAACTATACCAATACGTCAGCGTCATCTACTTCAGAAATTGTTGTTAATTTGTATGAATTTAATAAAGAAGCGTATCAGTTACAATTATCTGAGGAGGCGGCAACTTGTTTATATACAGGAATTATCGCAGATAGTGGACGCTTTTTATACGATAATACAACGATAGATACGCTAAAGGCAACTCAACTTTTATATGCGTGTGAAATCGACCGAAATAAAATTCATGAATGTTTGTATCGCCGTTCTTTGAATATCGTTCAAGCACAGGGGTATGTGTTAAGTCAATTCGAAGTGAGCGAAGCGGGTGTGGCTTATTTTAAAATGCCGTTAGATGTTCAAAAGTCTTATCAGTTAACAACAGGGACACGCTCAGCATTGGTAAATACGTTAGCAAATATTGAGGGTGTGCTAGTTTGGGTTTGTTTGTTTGAAAATGAAGATGGAAGAATTCGGGCAAATATTCGATCAAATGGTCCGGCTATTCATGAGATTGCTGCTAAGTTTGATGGGGGAGGTCATCCAAAGGCATCTGGAGCGATGCTTAGCAAATGGGAGAAAAGCCAAGAGCTGTTAGATGAATTAAATGAGGCGTGCCAAATGTATCGAAGAGAAACGATGAATGTATAAATCGATTAATTTAGGGAAGACTATAGGCAATTGTCAGTAGTCTTCTTTTGTGTTAAGATAAGGGCGAACAAATGTTTAATTTTTGAGGAGAGGAGGCGTTCGAATGGCATTTACACATTTACAAGTGCGATCAGCCTATTCATTGTTAAATAGCTCTATTACGATTAGAGATTATGTCGCATTAGCGAAGGAGCGTCAGATGAAGGCACTCGCTTTAGTAGAGGATGGAACGATGCATAGTGCGATTAAATTTTATCAAGCATGCAAAGTTTGTGAAATTAAACCGTTAATTGGATTGACCTTAAAGGTGAAGTTGGCGGGCGGATATGAGGAATGGACGTTAATGGCGAAAAATAGTTTAGGATACGAATCTCTTCTTGCGCTCGCTTCCTTATCCGCCTTACATGGGGACGGAGTTGAATTTGAAGAAATAAGAACGCGGTCATCACATTTGATTGTTATAACGAATGGAGAGTCTGGGATGCTTGCTTCAATGGTGATGGGGGATAATGAAGAAGATTTAAATCGGTATTATCATCAGTATCTAGAGCCATTAGCTCATCTATATATTGGATTACTGCGTGTGAATCAACAGACGTATGAAGTGTCAGGTCGTCTTATCTCTTTTTCCCGAAGAATGAATTTAAAAACGGTGGCCTTAAATGATGTGCGCTATTTAAATCAAGAGGATGCAAAGACGTTGACCTTATTAAGGGCGATAAAGGCGAATCAATCGGTAGAACAAATTCAAATCAATGATGTGGAGCGGTATTTTAAAACGGAGGAGCAAATGCGTCAGTTGTTTGCTGATCATCTAGAGGCAATTGATCAAACCACCGAGATTGTTAATAGCTGTGAGATTGAAATTTTATTGCATCAATCGCTACTACCTAAGTTTAAAACCCCGGAAGGAACGACCTCTTCTACGTATTTAGAGGCGCTTTGTTATAAAGGGCTTTTGAAGCGTTATGGAAATGACGTTTCAGATGTTCATAAACGGCGATTAAGTCATGAGTTGTCTGTGATTCGAAAGATGGGGTTTTGTGATTACTTTTTAATTGTTTGGGATTTTGTCCGTTTTGCAAAGATGAATCAAATTTTAGTCGGGCCTGGTAGGGGGTCGGCCGCAGGCTCTATCGTTTCATATGTTTTAGGGATTACCAATGTAGATCCGCTTAAATATAAGTTACTATTTGAGCGTTTCTTAAACCCGGAACGAATTACAATGCCGGATATTGATATTGATTTTCAAGATAATCGCCGGGATGAAGTCATTCAATACGTACAAGAGAAGTATGGAATAAACTGTGTCGTTCAAATTGTGACTTTTGGAACCTTCCAGTCACGGTCCGCTTGGAGAGATTTAGCACGTGTTCATGAAGTGCAAACGGAATTGATTAACAAGGTAGCGACTTATATTTCGACGGGGACAACCTTGAGAGAGATTTATGAGCAAAATCAATCACTGAGAAATTTTTTCTTAAATTACCCGAAGTTAGAAATGATTTATAAGGAAGCAATGAAGATTGAAGGATTACCCCGTCATACGTCGATTCATGCAGCGGGGATTATTATTAATGACCGTGATTTAACGGCGTATACCGCCATTATGGAGGGGCCATCGGGAATTTATATTTCGCAGTATGAGGCTGAGGACTTAGAGGCGATTGGGTTACTTAAGATGGATTTTCTAGGGTTGAAAAATTTAACTATGCTTCAACAAATGATGACCTTGATTAAGACGAGAGGAGATTCTACTTTTGATTTGTCAGCGCTTGATTTTCATGATTTAAAAACTTATGAGATGATCTCACTTGGACAGACAACCGGAATCTTTCAATTAGAGTCAGATGGAATGCGACAGGTGCTTAAACAGGTACGCCCTAATTGTTTAGAAGATATCGTGGCGTGTAATGCGTTGTTTAGACCTGGACCAATGGAGAATATCCCGCTTTTTGCGGCACGAAAGCATGGAGAGACCCCTGTCGAATATTTAGATCCTGTGTTGGAAGGCATTTTACGAGATACGTACGGCATTATTATTTATCAAGAACAAATTATGCAAATTGCTCATGTGGTTTCTGGATATACATTAGGGGAAGCGGATGTTTTACGTCGGGCTGTCTCTAAAAAGAATAAAGAGATCCTTGAGAAAGAAGAGCAGCAATTTGTTTTTAGAGCGGTTCAACGGGGACACTCGCAAGAGATGGCTCGGCAACTTTATTCACTTATTTTAAAATTTGCTAATTATGGATTTAATCGGAGCCACGCGGTCGCCTATAGTATGATTGCCTATCAGATGGCCTATTTAAAGGCCCACTATCCGGCTTACTTCATGAGTGTTGCTTTAACCAATGTCGTTGGAAGTGAACACCATACGGCACTGTATATTAAAGAGGTTAAGCAATTAAATGTGCCACTCTTACCTCCCTCGGTTAATCAGAGTGGAGTAGCCTATCAGATTGAAGGAGATGGGATTAGATTTAGTTTACTTCCAATTAAACATATTGGTCTTAATTTAGTGAAACAGCTTGTCGCCGTGCGTGAGGAGGGGCCGTTTAAATCGGTTTATGACTTTATTGTAAGAACGCGTACATTTATGAATCAACGAGCTTATGAAAGTTTAATAGATGCTGGAGCTCTAGATGATTTTGGCTATAATCGAGCAACGCTTCATCATAATTTGTCGGCAATTCTTGATTTTTCTAAATATGACGGTGGGCTTTTTGAACCCGATTTTCAAATGCAAGTGGTGTCGAAGGAATTTGCTAATATAGATATGATGCGGCGTGAAAAAGAATTATTTGGGTTTTATTTGAATTCGCACCCGATTCGTTTATTACAACAGACTGCCCAGGAAAGGGGGTGGTATTATCCAAGTGATATGGCTCAATTAAATGTCCATCAGGCGACATTTGTTGGCTTTGTTGAAAAATTTCGAGAGATTAGGGATCGAAACGGGAAGTTAATGGCCTTTATGGAGATAACCGATGAAAATACCTCATTAACGGTGACAATTTTTTCGGATGTTTACGTGAGTGAATATAAGAGACTTTTAGGAAAAGTTATCGCTGTACAGGGACGAATTAGTGAACGAAATAATGAAAAAAATCTTAACTTTATTAAAATAATAACGATTTCATAATTAAAAGAGATGGGAAAAAGATTTATAATTTGTGAAATAACTGGTATAATATTTGAGGAATAATCTTCATTGAATGGATGATGAACAAAATTCTAGTGTGAGGTGAAACACTATGGTAAAAAGAATTGGTGTGCTTACTAGTGGTGGAGATGCACCAGGTATGAATGCAGCCATTCGCGCCGTTGTAAGAGCAGGTATTGCTAACAATATTGAAGTGTTCGGTATTTACAATGGATATGCTGGATTAGTTAAGGGTGATATTAAACAATTAACGAATAGTGATGTTGGTGGCATCATTAATCGTGGTGGAACATTCTTAGGTTCAGCACGTCTTCCTGAGTTCAAAAACATTGAAGTTCGTGAACTTGGTGTAGAGCAATTGAAAAAACACGGAATTGAAGCATTAGTTGTTATCGGTGGCGACGGTTCTTATATGGGAGCTAAAAAATTAACTGAGATGGGAATTAATTGTATTGCCTTACCAGGAACAATTGATAATGACATCGTAAGTAGTGATTTCACAATCGGATTCGATACGGCATTAAATACAGTTGTTGACGCAATTGACCGTTTACGTGATACGTCAGCATCTCATGCCCGTTGTAGCGTTGTTGAAATTATGGGACGTCACTGCGGTGACTTAACTGTTTGGGGAGCCATTGCTAGTGGTGCCGAAGAGTTAATCGTGCCTGAAAAAGGAATTAACATGGACGAAATCGTTGCTCAAATTGAGGAAGGAAAAAAACGTCAAAAGAAACATTATATTGTCACTTTAGCTGAATTAATGACAGATGCTCACCAATTAGCTAAAGAAATCGAAAAACGTACGGGTGTTGAAACTCGCGCAACTGTTCTTGGACATACTCAACGTGGTGGTGCTCCAACGGCAGCGGATCGTGTTTTAGCAAGCAGAATGGGAGCTTACGCTGTTGATTTATTAATCGAAGGTCAAGGTGGTCGTTGTGTTGGTATTCGCGATAACAAATTAGCGCACTACGATATTTTAGAAGCACTTGACTTACCACGCGTTTTTGATGAAACAATGTATTGTCTAGCAAAACAATTATCATAATAAAATGAAATAATAATTGCTGTAATATTATTAAATTTATTTCTACGAAGGAGCGTACTAGGATATGAAACATACTTTCAAAAATACAAAAATGATTTGTACTATTGGTCCTAAATCAGAATCAAAAGAAATGTTATCAAAATTAGTAGATGCAGGAATGAACTGTGTTCGTTGTAACTTCTCTCATGGTGATCATCCAGAGCAAAAAGCTCGCATGGATTTAATCCGTGAAATCAATAAAGAAAAAGGAACTCATGTAGCTGTATTATTAGATACTAAAGGACCTGAAATCCGTACTCATTTATTTGAAAACGGTGGAGTAGATTTAGTAGCTGGACAAACTGTACGTGTTGCAATGAACGAAGTATTAGGAACAGCTGAAAAATTCTCTATTACATACCCAGGATTAATCCATGACGTTGAAGTTGGTGGAACAATCTTAGTTGATGATGGATATGTAACATTAACTGTTGATGAAATCGATACAGCTAATCAAGAAATCGTATGTACAGTTAAAAACCCAGCATACATTAAAGACCGTCGCGGAATCAACGTTCCAGGTGCTAAATTAAATATGCCATTCATTTCTGAAAAAGATCATGCTGACCTTGTTTTTGGATGTGAAATGGAAGTTGATTATGTAGCTGCTTCATTCGTTCGTCGTGCTGAAGATGTATTAGCTATTCGTGAAATCTTTAAACAACACGGAAACACTCATACTCAAATCCTTGCTAAAATCGAAAACCAAGAAGGTGTTGACAACATGGATTCAATCCTTGAAGTTGTTGATGGAATCATGGTTGCTCGTGGAGATTTAGGGGTAGAAGTACCAGCTGAAGACGTTCCATTAATCCAAAAAGAAATCATTGCTAAATGTAATGCTGCAGGAAAAATCGTTGTTACTGCAACTCAAATGTTAGAGTCTATGCAAAAAAATCCACGTCCTACACGTGCCGAAGTATCAGACGTTGCTAATGCAATCTTTGACGGATCAGATGCAATCATGTTATCAGGAGAATCTGCTGCAGGACAATATCCTTTAGAAGCTGTTGAAACAATGGCTCGTATCGCTCGTCGTACTGAACAAGCTTTAGATCACCAAGAAATTATTGCTCGTGCAATTGCTTCATCTACACGTAATGTACCTTCAGCTATGGGATTAGCTGTTGCAGATACAGTAGAAGATTTAGGAGCTCAAGCTGTTATCGCTTGCACACAATCAGGAGCTACTGCTCGTGCTATTTCTAAATATCGTCCATCTGCACCTGTTATCGCTGCAACTTCATGCGAAAAAACTGCTACATCTTTAGCATTATACTGGGGAGTTCAACCAGTTGTTGTTGCTGAAACATCAAATACAGATGAATTATTAGAAACAGCAGCTAAAGTTGCTGAAGACTTTGCTGGATTAGAATCAGGTGACATCGCAGTTGTAACTGCTGGATTACCTGCAGGTGAAGGAAATACTAACTTAATGAAAATTCATGAAGTTAAATAATTTTATTGACGTTATAAAGTAAAAAAGGAGGCTTTTCCCTCCTTTTTTATTTTACATTTTATTGAATGAAAAAGAACGACTAACATAGTCGTTCTTTTTATTTTGATTAGCACATTGGTGTTTTTGGACCGCAGGGGTTTTGTTCTTGCATAGCAAGAGAACACCAGTCTTCGTTACGAAGTCCGTGGTCATATTGATGAGCTTCTGTTGCTTCTTGTTTACAGATGACATAATCATGATGATTATGATGATGGTGAACATTACGAACAACCACTGGAACAATATGTTCTACTCGGTGATGATGATGAACTTCTGGTGTGCAACAAACGGTTGGTTCAACAACGCGACAGCAGCTTTCAAATTGCACAGGTCCACACATAGGGGCTGGCATTGGAGCTGGCATCATTGGGCAAAATGGTTGAACAGGTTGTACGGTTTGTTGTGTCGTAACAGGTGTTTCACAAGTTTCTTTTGTAGGAACTGCCTCCACTTTTACTGGTACTGGTTGTGGCATGACTGGCATTCCACACATAGGGGCTTTATAGCCACAGCATCTATTATATCCATTCATTAAAAAAACATCCTTTCCATCATGTAATTTAATTACAATATAGTATATTTCTATTGATAAAAAATGCGATGGCAGACGCCCAATTTTTAATAGATTTTATGCGATAATAGTGAAAATAAAAAAATCTCCTAAGGAGATTTTAATGTGAATCAATAATCGTAAAGGTATCATCTGTTAATTCGAAGGATTGCATGAATCCAGAACTTGGATAAATTTGGTTATCGTTAGTAATATAAAGGGCTTCTACTTGATCTAAAGATTCTATTAAAGCTAAACCGGATTCGATTCCAAGAGCGAAAGCAGCGGTTGATAGGGCGTCAGCTACCATAGAGTTATCGGCAATAATGGTGACAGAGACAATGTTATTAGAGACAGGATACCCTGTTTTAGGATCTAAAATATGGTGATAAGTAACCCCATCTTGTTCAAAGAAGCGCTCATACGTCCCAGATGTTACGATAGCTTTATTTTTAACACTAGCAATTCCAAGGTATTCTCCTCGAGGTAAGAATGGATTTTGAATTCCTATTTTCCACGGTTGATCTTGTGGTTTATCACCGTAAGCATAGACATTTCCTCCTAAATTAATGATGGCGTGCTGATTTCCGTGTTCCTTTAAAATTTTTATCGCTGTATCAGCAGCATATCCTTTAGCAATTCCGCCAAGGTCAATCATCATTCCAGGTTTCGTTAATTTTACAGTTAGTTGCTCCTCATTTAATTCGACGTCTTCATAATTAATGAGTTCTAAAGCTTTTGAAATTTCCTCATGGCTAGGAACACGAGCATCTGTAAACCCGATTTCCCAAAGCTTGACTAGGGGACCAACTGTAATGTCGAAGGCTCCATTGGCAAGTTTTGAATAGTTTAACCCTGTATTAATAACATCAAAGGTATTT
Source organism: Turicibacter sp. UBA7094 (assembly GCA_002493395.1). Taxonomy (GTDB): domain Bacteria; phylum Bacillota_I; class Bacilli_A; order MOL361; family Turicibacteraceae; genus Turicibacter. Next base: position 18,630 of record DKYS01000031.1, read on the forward strand.
TTTGAAATTTTAACCCCTTCTATCCCTGCATGATTATTAATTTCGATGACCTCACTTGTTATCGCATTGTTAATGGTCATTTCTTTTTCAATTTTTTCAAGTTCATTAAATATTTCATCGAAAATTTCTTCTTCTGGATTGTCGTATAATGTAATTGTGACGACTGTTCCAAGTAAAAATTTGTTCTGTGTAACAGGATCAAATGAGATTTCTTTCTTTTGATTAGCACATCCAGTTAAGATAAGAAGTAATGCAATTAGATAATATTTTATTGATTTCATGAATTTTCCTCTCTCTAATAATTTAACAGATGGATCATCTGAATGGTTAAGAATCCCTGTTGCTTTAAAATTTGATTTTTTAAAAAGAATCTATGTATAGAATAGCATATTCTAGAGAGAAGTGGTGATAAGTTTTTAATCTCCTGATAAAAATTGATGGAAATCACGTGAGAAGAAAATTTTTCCATAGAATAGCCTCACACCTTATCGAAAAAATAAAAAGATAAGATTCCTAACTTAGGAATCCTATCTTTTTTTAGTCAAGAAGGGGCCCGCTAGCTAATGCCTTTGTTGCCAATTCAATAAATTGATAAACTTCGATGGTGACACCTGAAACATCAGATGTTTTGTTTTCTTCATTGAAGGTTATTTGGGTAGGATCTTGGTATTTGATTAAGTGTTGCTCTAAGAGGTTAGCTTGCTCATTCCATTGAGTGATGTAAGATTGTTCCTCTTCAGTTAATTTTAAATCACTAGGCAGAGTAGTATCCCAATGTGCGGCAATAATATAACCGCGATGGACTAAAAGGTTAATCGTATGTTTGATTTGATGATTTTCATCTTCTAAGGATGCAAAATATTGGCCATCTTGATAGGCACCAGTTTCTAGCGGTCCTGCCGTTAATGCCTGTTGTAATAATTCGACTAGGGGAAAAGCATCCAGTGTCACACCCTCAATGGATGGCATATTCTCTTTTGTTAGTTCTAGAATAGAATCTTGATTTTTCACGAGGTAATTCTCTAGGAGTTGAAGTTGTGTTTCCCAATCGTTATCTGGGTTACTTTCAGTGACTTCTGACTTCTCCTCTAGGTTTGGCTTGTTGCGTTTATATTCAGTCGCTACTTCATTTACCGCATTAAACGTAATGGTCTTTATATTTCCGTTTACTACTTCTACATCTACAATGTCTCTCCAGTTAGAGGTATATTGACCTGCTTCGGCAAAATATTGACCGTCCTCTAAATGTTCTTCAGTTTCAGTTATAAGTGATGTTTTTTCCAAGGATTCTCCTTCTTTTGTCGTCTCGGGTGAAACATCATTTGCATTACAAGCACTGAGTAAGCAAAGGATTGAGATAACGGCAATGGATTTTTTTTTATATTTCATAATGCCCCTCCTAAACTTCAGATTAATAGTACTTTGTGATATTTTAACATACCTTCTAGCGTCTTTACCATGAGTAAATATTTCTTTTATTGTCGAATGAAGAACACTTAGTGGTAGCGTTTTATTAGTTGATGGGAAAAGGGATGAGTAGGAGAGAGATGTGTCCGAAAAAGGATTGAATATGTGAAAATATGTGATAAAATATTAATGAACTAAATGAAATTTTAGTATATTTAATTAACGTTCCGTATCAATTGAAGCGTTTATGGTGAGGTATGGCGATTCAGATTGATGGTTAAGCGGAAGGTTACTTTTTTTTATGTCTTAAGAGGAAGAAGAAGTATGGTTATTTGAGGAGGAGTTTCATGAAAAGAATAGTAGTTCTTGGTGGAGGATATGCAGGTGTTTTAACGGCAAAGAAATTAGCAAAAAAATTTAAGAAAGATAAGGATGTTCAAATTACGTTAATCGACAAACAATCTTATCATACGATGTTAACTGAGTTACATGAAGTTGCTGCGGGGCGCGTGGATGAAGAGTCGATTCGCATGGATTTAAAACGTATTTTTGCAGGAAGAAAAGTTGATGTGGTATTAGATGAAATTAAGACGATTGATTTTGAAAGAAAAGTTTTGGTTTCTGAGCATCAATCTTATGAATATGATTACTTAGTTATTGGAACGGGATGTAAACCAACATTTTTTGGAATCCCAGGTGCTGAGTATGCCCATCAATTATGGTCATATACTGATGCGGTTAATTTAAAAGAGCATATTTTAAATATGTTCCGTCAAGCGGCACTAACGTCAGATAAGCAAAAACGCCGTGAATTACTTACTTTTGTAACAGTAGGAGCTGGATTTACGGGTGTTGAAATGGCTGGAGAATTAGGGGAATGGAAAGATGAATTATGTCGTTCATTCCATATTGATTCAGATGAAGTTAGTCTGTATATTGTTGATTTTGCACCTAAGGTATTACCGATGTATCCAGATAAATTAATTAAAAAGGCAGAGCGCCGTTTAATTAAATTAGGAAATGAATTGGTAATGAATTCAGCGGTTAGTGAGATTTTTGAAGATAAAGTTATTTTAAATAAAGGTGAGAAGGTTATTCATACGCAAACGGTCATTTGGGCAGCGGGGATTGAAGGTTCTGATCTCGTGAATCAAGCACCTGTTGAGAAAGCTGGGCGTGGACGTATCGTAACAAACGCTCAATTACAAGCTAAAGATTATGAGAATGTATATGTTGTAGGGGATAATATTTTCTATATTCCAGAAGGGGAAGAGCGTCCTGTTCCTCAGATGGTTGAAAATGCTGAGCATTCAGCACCCGTCGTTGCACATAATATTGCAGTAGATATTAAAGGTGGAGCACATAAGTCATATAAACCAACATTCCATGGTTCAATGGTTTGTATTGGGTCACGTTATGGAGTCGCGCAAGTTGGGATGCCAGGAATGTGGTTTAATCTATCAGGTTTCTTTGCAATGGCGTCTAAGCATTTAATTAACCTTGTTTATTTTATTCAAGTGCTAGGATTTAATAAGATTTGGTCGTATTTAATGCATGAATTTTTCCATACAAAAAATAATCGCTCAATGGTTGGAGGATTATTATCGAATTCAGCACCTGTCTTTTGGAAATTTCCACTTCGTGTCTTTGTTGGTTTTATGTGGTTACAACAAGGGTTAACAAAATTACCGAAGATTGTTCATGATTTTAACAATGTCTTTTTATTACCAGCTCCTCCAAAAGCAGACTCAATTGGGGCGGCATCAGAGGCTATTAGTCAGGTTGTTCCGGAAGTTGTGGAAACAGTAGCAGCTGCGTCTGGCGCAGTGGTAGAAAGTGTTTCATCTGCATCAGAGGCTGTGACACACACGATTAATGATGTTGTCAATACGAGCGGAGATATTTTTACGACGTTGGCAAATATGATTCATGATTTTATGAATTGGATTAGTGTATTGCCTGTTCCAGGTTTTGTGGAAAATATGGTGAATTGGTCGATGAATACCTTTTTCTATACCCCAGATGGAACACACTTTACTCAGTTAGCAAGCCTTGTTCAAGGGGGAATGATTTGCGGTGAAATTATTTTTGGTGGAATGTTAATCCTCGGTTTATTTACGCCAGTTGCTGCTATTGCAACGATTGCAATGGGATGTATGATTTGGGCTTCTGGAATGGCGCCAACTGAGATGTTATGGTACCTTGTAGGCGGATTTGCTTTAATTGGAAATTCGGGAATGGTTTTAGGGCTTGATTATTATGTTTGGCCATGGGTTCGTCAAATGTTACCGAAGATTCCATTATTAAAAAAATGGTATTTATACGTTGATTAATTTGAAATAGATAAGGTTAGGAAAACATAGTTAATGCGAGGGATTGACTATGTTTTTCTATTACTAATTGGTCGATTTAGATGATTTTACATGGGGTAGTATTTCAATAATGTAGGTGATAACAGATGAATTCATTTTGGCAAGAGAATCCTCGGATGATTAATCATCTTTTTGAAGTGAATGGTGTGATTAAAAACCAAATGACGGTTAAACAAGAAAAGATGAATGAAATATTACAAGACTTAGCTAAATCGGGAGGGAAAAAAATACGCCCAGGTTTATGTTTAATAGGAGCGGGATTCGGTTCGAAATCGATTGAATCGATCTATCCTTTGGCTGCTGTTGTTGAAATGTTGCACTTAGCAACGCTTGTTCATGATGATATTATTGATGATGCAGTCCATCGAAGAGGTATGTTAACGACACAACAGAAATATGGGAAAGATTATGCCGTGTATACGGGAGACTATATTTTCACAAAATGTTTTGAGATCTTGGCGCAAAATTATGAGTTGCATCATATGAGAGAGTTGTCTCGAGCTGTTTCTCGTGTTTGTGTGGGAGAAATTGAACAATTTGACGCGCGATTTAATGCACATGATTCGGTAAAAAAATATTTAAAAATTGTCGGAGCTAAAACGTCTGCTCTTTTGGCAACAAGTTTAGCAATAGGCGCCTATGAAGCAGGTTGTCAGGAATCCTTTTGTAAGAAATTAGCTAAAATTGGCTTACATCTTGGAAATGCCTTTCAAATTATTGATGATATTTTAGATTATCAGGGGGACGTTTCACGTGTTGGAAAAACGCTTGGAAATGATTTAAAGCAAGGATATTACACGTTGCCGCTAATTTATGCTTTAAAGACAAAGGATCCCTATTTAAAGCAACTTCTTTCTTGTGAGACTTATGAAGATGACGTAATTCAAAAAATTATTAAAAGAGTCGATGAGCTTGGGGGTATCCAGCAGGCGGCAGAACTCGCAAAAAAATATACTAGAAAGTCTTTAAAGGAAATTGCCGCCCTTCCAGCGTGTCAAGCTAGAGCTGATTTGGAATGGCTAGTTAAAAAATTATTAGAAAGAGATCATTAGAAATTTTTTAATGGTCTTTTTTTAGTAGAGGATTTATTTTTTAGGATAAGGGAAATGAGAGGGTTTTTAGGACAACATACGACTAATAAAAGTCATAAATTGAAGAATTTATACATAAACAAGAAAAAAATAATGTCTTAGTTGTTAAAGCAAAATATTGTTAGCGCTTTCTATTAGAAAAATTAAAAATAAACCTATATTTGTGAAGAAAAAACGCTATAATAGATATGAAAGATATTAGGAGGTGCACCATGGGAATTTTTGACTCAATTAAAAATTTATTTAATTCAAACCCAAAGACTGAAGAACCGAAAAAAGGAATTTGCGCTCCGATTACAGGAAAGCTATTATCAATTACAGAAGTACCGGATCCAGTATTCAGTCAAAAAATGATGGGAGATGGATTTGCCATCGAACCAACAGAAGGAAAAGTATACTCACCTGTTGCAGGTAAAGTATTAAACGTTTTCCCTACTAAACATGCCGTAGCTTTAGAATCAAATGACGGACATGAAATTTTAATTCACTTCGGTATGGATACAGTTGCCTTAAAAGGAGAAGGATTTACAGCTCACGTTGCTGAAGGAGATACAGTGACTCCAGATACTTTATTATTATCAGTAGATTTAGATGCTGTTCGTCCAAAAGTACCATCATTAGTAACACCTGTTGTTTTCACTAACTTAGGTGAAAAAGTAATCGACTTAAAGAAAACTGGGCCTGTTACACACGGTGAAGTTAGCATTTTAGAAATCAAATAAAATTCAGACTTATAGAGCTTGATTTTTTAAAACTCACAAGTTACAATAATTTTGAAACGACTTTAATTACAAAAGGAGCGATTATTGATGGAAAAAATCTTTACAATTACAGATGAAACAGGATTACATGCTCGTCCAGCTACAGTATTAGTAAATACAGCTAGCAAATATAGCGCAGAAATCACATTAACATACCGTGACAAAAAAGTTAACTTAAAATCTATCATGGGTGTTATGTCTTTAGGAATCCAACAAGGAGCTGAAATTACAATTTCTGCTGAAGGTGCAGACGCTGAAGAAGCAATCTCTGCATTAACAGAAACAATTACAACTCAAGGATTAGGGAAATAATAACAACCCACTTATTATAAAAAAGTACTGGTTTTCCAGTGCTTTTTATTTGCCCTAAAAGAACAATAAATAGAAGACAAAACAACATGTGTAACAGTTTACATAGAAAAGGCTATTGTGTAACCAGTTTTATCTGTTATAATAATTAAGTATATATCATTGAAAAATGAAAGGGGTAGCATTGTGAATATTAAAGGTATTGCAGCATCTAATGGAATTGCTATTGCAAAAGCATTTAAATTAATTGAACCAGAATTAACTGTAGTTAAATCTACAATTGCAGACGTAGAAGCAGAAATTAACTTATACAAAGAAGCGTTAGTAAAAACGACTGAAGAGTTACAAAAAATTAAAGTTAAAGCAGCTCAAAATTTAAGCGAAGAAGAGGCAGCTGTATTTGATGCTCATATCAATATGGCTAATGACCCTGAGTTATTAACTCAAACAACAGATAAAATTAAAGCTGAAAGCGTAAATGCTTCTTACGCATTTGACGAAGTTTCAAATATGTTCATCACAATGTTTGAAAGCATGGATAACGAATACTTCCGTGAACGTGCAGCAGACATTAAAGATATTAAAAAACGTATCTTAGCTCATTTATTAGGGGTTAAAGTTAATGATCCAAGTACAATCGATGAACAAGTAGTTATCATCGCTGAAGACTTAACACCATCTGATACAGCTCAATTAGATCGTAACTTCGTTAAAGGATTCGTGACAAACATTGGAGGGCGTACTTCTCACTCGGCAATCATGGCACGTTCATTAGAAATTCCTGCAGTTGTCGGAACAAAAACAATTTTAGAAGACGTTAAAGACGGAGACATGATTATTTTAGATGGATTAGAAGGAAATGTTATTATTAATCCATCAGCTGATCAAGTGGCTCATTATGAAGAAGTGGCTCAAGCTTATGAAGCTCAAAAAGCTGAATGGGCTAAATTAAAAAATGAAAAAACAGTTTCAAAAGATGGACAACACGTTGAATTAGCTGCAAACATCGGAACTCCAAAAGACGTTGAAGGTGTTTTAGGTAACGGTGGAGAAGCTGTTGGTTTATATCGTACAGAATTCTTATACATGGGACGCGATAACTTCCCAACTGAAGATGAGCAATTTGAAGCTTATAAATCAGTATTAGAAGCAATGGGAGAAAAACCAGTTGTTGTTCGTACATTAGATATCGGTGGAGATAAAGAGTTACCATACTTACATTTACCGAAAGAAATGAACCCATTCTTAGGATACCGTGCGGTTCGTTTATGTTTAGATGATACAGATTTATTCCGTACTCAATTACGTGCTTTATTACGTGCGAGTGCTTACGGAAAATTACGCATCATGTTCCCAATGATCGCAACATTAAACGAATTCCGTTCAGCAAAAGCTTTATTATTAGAAGAAAAAGCAAACTTAATTGCTGAAGGTGTAACTGTTTCTGAAGAAATCGAAGTAGGGATGATGGTTGAAATTCCATCTGCTGCAGTTTTAGCTGATCAATTCGCTAAAGAAGTTGACTTCTTCTCAATCGGAACAAACGACTTAATCCAATACACAATGGCTGCTGACCGTATGAACGAAAAAGTTTCATACTTATACCAACCATATAACCCAAGTATTTTACGTTTAGTAAAAATGGTTATTGATGCGGCACACAAAGAAGGAAAATGGACTGGAATGTGTGGAGAAATGGCTGGAGATCAAACAGCTATCCCATTATTATTAGGATTAGGATTAGATGAGTTCTCGATGTCAGCAACTTCAATCTTACCTGCACGTTCATTAATCAGTAAATTATCAAAAGCTGAAATGGCAGAATTAGCAGCTGAGGCGTTAAATAAATCAACAGTAGAAGAAGTTATTGAACTAGTAGAAAATATTCAAAAATAATAATAATTATAATGAAAGGGTGCGAAGATTAAATCTTCGCATCTTTTTTTTATGATATAGAGATTTAAGAAATAATTTTAATAGATGTCGGTCATACTAAAAATGAAGTTTAATGAAAAGAGTTGATAACATGAGACAGTTACTAACTAATAATAAATTGCGAGCGACCTTCCTTAGCTTTTTAGTCATGATGTTAAGTAGTTTATTATCAGTTTGTTCTCCGATTGTAAAATCGGCTACCGTTGAGGATCGTATTGATCATTTTATCTATCAGGAGCCTAAACCTGAAAAGGTAGTTTATTTAACATTTGATGATGGGCCTTCTGCACATACCCTTGATTTATTAAATTTATTAGAGCAAGAACAGGTTCCGGCGGTTTTCTTTGTTATCGGAGAGAACATTAATAACGTCCCTAATTCAGGAGAGATTCTGAAGGAAATCTTGAATAAAGGACATTATATTGGTCTACATAGTATGACCCATGATTTAGATAAACTTTATAATGCCCCTGATGCTGCTACTAATTTTGTGAATGAAATGTTAGAAGTAAGAGGGAAAGTTAAAGAGTTAACAGGATTTGAAAGTAATCTTTGCCGACCTCCTTATGGTGGACGAGGACATTTTACAAACAGTCATTATCAGGCAATTAAAGAAGCCGGGTTAAGTTGTGTCGATTGGAATGTGGATTCTTTAGATTGGGCAAAATCGAGTTCTGAAGAAATTTTAAATCAAGTGAAAAAGGATTTAGAAATAGCTGATTATCCGAATGAGGTTGTCTTATTATTTCATGAAAAGAAATTAACCCTTGAGACATTACCTCAGGTGTTTAAATATTACCGAGATTTAGGATATGTTTTTATGCCCTACTATGACGGGGACGAATTTGAGTGTGAACTTAAGTAATTAATGATATTATGGGTAGAAGGATGAAAGGGTAAACAATAAGATTGCATATTTCTTTTAGAAAAAATGTCAGAATATTGAAAAAAGAGTCGATAAAGGGTAGTATAGAGATAATGAATTTGAAAATATGGAGGGAATGGTGTGGCAAGACAACAATATTATCCGAATTACAACCGTTATGGGAGACGGCGTCGAATCAATCCAAAAGGGTATATGACGTTTATTATTATTGCTTTTTTAGGACTGGTTGGAGGATTTATATTTAATATTTTTTATCAAGTACATCAATTAAGTGTTTTAACTGAAAACCAAACTGAGTTAGAATTTCAAGAAATTCCAACCGTTGATAGATGGCATAATAAAGAAGCGAAATTTGTTTATTTAACATTTGATGACGGACCGAGTAAAAATGCGACTAAAATTTTAGATGTTTTGGATAGTTACGATATTAAGGGAACATTTTTCGTTTTAGGTTCATCAATTGAAGGATATAGTGAAGCAAAAGATATTTTGAAAAGAATGGCAGATACCGGACATTATATTGGAATGCACTCTATGTCTCATGATTACGCTTATTTGTATGATACTGAAAAGGGAGGAGAAAATTTTGTAGGAGAACTTCTAGAGGAACAAAATTTAATCAAAGACATAACAGGAGGTTTTATAAGCCAATTATGTCGTGCTCCTTATGGTAGTGGAGGCACATTTACCCCTGCTCATATAGAGTCGTTAAAAGAGGCTGGTATTAAATGCTGGGATTGGGATGTGGATTCTCTTGATTGGGAAAGGGGGGCAACCGTTGATAGTATTATGAAGAACATTGAATATTGCATGAATCTTTGGAACTATCCTAGAAACACGATTGTCCTATTTCACGAAAAAGATGTAACGATTGAGGTACTGCCACGGGTAATTGAGTACTATACCGAACTGGGTTATGAATTTTTACCATATAATCCGGAACACCATCTGGTGAAAAATCTATATGGTAGTGATGAAATATAGGGAGGGATAATCAATGAGAAAGTCAGGAGTATTGTTTATTATTCTAGGATTATTGACTATCGTTGGAATCTATTTTGCAGTCACTTATACGTTTCCAGAGATTGAAGTTTTACAATTTTATCAACAAATTGACGAAGAAATTGTATCATGTGAGAAAAAATCAGATCAAACAATTGAGGAGATTTTAAATGAACTGAATAAAACAGTCTCACAAACGATAGAAACCGGGCGTACATTTGATGGAAGCCAATCAATGGATGAAATCTTTAACACGTTTAACGAACAGTATGCTGTATTAAAATCTTATAATGAAAAAGTAATCCCAATGATGGATGAAAAAATACAAAAGGTTAAATTTGATAAAATAGAGAAAGTCGCCTCTCGTCTTCCTGAGAATCTTTCGAAGTTAGGTCAACAATTATCTATCTTACAACAAGAGAGAATTGCGGCGTTAATCGATTTGAATAAAGAGATAAAGAAACTTACCGAAGAATTGGCCCCTTTTGAAGATAATTTTTATTCTTTAAAAACAAGTGACGCGGTTCAATATTTTCAGAGTGTAGCTACTATTTTTAATGAGGTAGAGAAAAATCATGAAAAATATAACGAAACGATTAAAAATTATTATGCGGTAAAGGCGGAATACTATGAATGTATTGCGAATAAAGGAGTTCTAGATTATATCTTGAAGAAGTAATAAAAGAAAGACTACCGTAAATAAAAAAACCGGTAGCCTTTTTAGTTTAAAATTTAAAAGTATTTTAAGGGTATTGAGTTGTTTAACCTAAATGGATAATTATTCTTTTATTTGTTGAATATTGGGTATATAATAAAATCGTAAGAATAGGAGATTATTCGACAGAATATTTGGCTTTTAATGAATGGGGCGTATGCCAGATTGAAATAAGGCCTATTTGTTTTTCGAGAGTCTTCAAAAAATGTATGATAGGGTGAGTTTAGTGTCGTGGTTAATTGAGGTATTGAGGACATATCCAGAATTGACTTTGTTTTTAACATTAGCTTTTGGCTATCAGGTTGGAAAAATTCATTTTGGATCATTTAAGGTTGGAACCGTTCCAGGTGTTTTAATTACCGGGGTGTTAGTCGGTCAATTTGGAGTGACGATTGATAATACGGTTAAGTCTATTTTCTTTTTATTATTTTTGTTTGCTTTAGGATATAATGCAGGTCCCCAATTCTTTAAGGGGTTGAAAAAGGAAGGGATTTCCCAGGTCCTTTTCTCGTGTCTCGTATGTCTGATTGGGTTTGTCCTGACCATTGTAATTGGGAAATTGATGAATTTTAATGCGGGTCAAGCTTCAGGATTATTGGCAGGGGCGTTGACGCAGTCCTCTGTTATTGGAGTGGCTCAGGATGCTCTTTCAAAATTAGAGGTTTCTAATCAGAGTGTCATGATGGATTTTGTTCCAGTTGGATACGCTGTTACTTATATTTTTGGAACCATAGGGTGTACGTTTATTTTGACAACGTTTGGTCCTAAAATTCTAAAGATTGATTTAGAAGAGGAATGTGTAAAATTAGATAATCAGTCTAAGGATCAGGATAATCTAGAAGTGTCTTACGCGTCGCAAACAAGCGAGGTATTATATCGTCTCTATGAAGTGGATGAGCGCTATATTGGAAAGACGGTTGCCGATATGGAGAATCAATTAGGGAATGAGGTAGATTTAAGTTTATTTATCATGAATCCTAAACGGCAGCGATCATTTATTTTTCCTACTCGGGAGAGGCTGATTAAGTCAGGAGATTGTTTGGCTGTTGCCTTTAAGGAGAAAGATATTTCAAAGATTAAATGGACGGGATTAGGTAAAGAAATCTTTGATAACCGATTAGATGAACTAAGAAATGACTCAGCGGAAGTTTATATTGGTCAATCAAATTGTTGTGGAAAGACGGTCGGAGAGATCCAAAGGGACGTTCTAAAACACGGCGTTTTAATTTCTAAAGTAAAACGCCAAGGAGAGTCTTTAGATTATCATCAAGGAACGAAGTTGTTTAAGCAAGATGTATTATGTTTAGAGGGTCCTACGGAATGTGTGGATTCTGTGATTCCATTTGTCGGTACGAAAGTTGTAAAGACAGATGAGACAGATATGACATTTATGGGTCTTGGAATTGTTTTAGGGGGAATCATCGGAATTCCCGCTTTAATGATTGGGAAAATTGGGATTACGCTTTCGATGAGTGGTGGCGTCTTAATTATGGGACTGTTATGCGGTTATCTTCATTCAAGACGGCCAACGATTGGACAAATCCCTTCAGCTGCTACTTGGTTTTTAAGTAACGTTGGATTAGCTGTATTTGTAGCCGTTGTTGGGATTAATGCTGGGCCAGGATTTGTGGCTGGTTTGCAAAGTTCAGGTTTTGTTTTCTTTTTAGCGGGAGTACTGGTGACGTCTTTATCAACGCTATCTGGAATTTTACTTGGAAAGTATGTTTTTAAATTTTCTCCTCCAGTTATTTTAGGTGCCACAGCTGGTGCTTTAACGACCACTGCAGCTTTAGGAGGATTGTGTGAAAAAGCAAAGAGTAATGCCCCTGTTTTAGGGTATACAATTCCGTATGCAGTAGGGAATATTTTATTAACGATTTGGGGTTCATTAATTATTATGTTTTTCTCTTGATAAAAGAGATCCGATAGGGGTTCACAAGATAGGTTAAAAAAAAACAGCTCTAAGTGAGCTGTTTTTTTATGATAAATAATATTTATTACTCTCAAGTATTGTTGTTTCGCTTGGCATAACAGGATTATAAGGTCCGTAATATCCATTTTGAGATTGTTGTTGCTGTTGTTGATAGGTCGGATAGGCAACGGGTTGTTGATAATACACCGGTTGTTGGTAGTAAACGGGTTGATAGGTTGGTTGATAATAACCTCCACCACAACAAGGGCGTCCACCCCATCCGTTAAATAATAATCCTCCTAATGCTAATCCTCCAACAAAGGGTAAGAATCCCCATCTTTCATCCTGTCCTACTTCAGGCATCATTGAGAGGTTAGGTACTTGTTGAGTAAGTGGTGCTGCTGATCGATAGGGGACTTGGACTAGACTCCCCTTATGGTAATTCATTGGCATCAATTTAAACTCCTCCTTTATCTTGCAGTCCTACATTATCATATGCAAAGGAGGCGTTATTTGTCTCAAAATTACGGTTTAATCAGTAAAAAGGAGTTAATCGTTGGTCTTGATAATAAATGTGTTAATCCCTTTTTGTAAGTTAAACCTTGATTGACATTTAAAATTAACTGATCGGCAAAGGGGTAGACCCCATTATAAAACTGTGAACATCCATTTGTCATGGAGCTTTGCTGGCAGTGTCCTGAGAGTTGAATATGAATAGGATAATCGGTGACTTTCGCAGCAAGTGTTGGCTCGTGGATTAATAGAAGTTGGAAGTTTTCTGATTGACTCCCCTCACTGTTTAGGTGACTTAAGTCTGGTGAAGTGGATAAGGAATCGATACCGATAAGGCGAATTCCCTCACTGCTTCCATTATAAATCTCAATGGCTTCATTTCGAAGGACTTTAAAAGAAGCATCGGTTAAGATTTGTGTAATGGCCTCTTGTTGTTTTAAATCAACATCACCGAGGACAGCAACTTTAGCAAGCGAAGGTTCAAGTTTAGATAAAGCTTCCTTGACTTGTTTCGAGAGATCAGACGTAACGGCGCCTTTTTCAAATAAATCACCCGTGAAAATAACGATATCTGCTTCTAGCTCGTTGATTTCACGAACGGCTTGTTTTAAGAGAGCGAGGTCCCCTTTGTTTTTTATTTTGGTGTCACTCCATTGAACTAAACGAATCCCGTTAAAACTCTCCGGAATCGTTGCGTGACTAATCACGGTCTCTTCCACCTTAATGGTATGTTTTAGCGTGTAAAATGAATAGGTACCAATTGAGATTAAAATGATCACAATCAGCGTGATGTATATGGGAAATTTTTTCATTATCTTTCATCCTTTATCGAAATAACTAGTTATGTAAGTTATTATATCATAGAAAAGCTCAGGATTTTTTGGAGAAATGAAGGAATAATCGGAATATTATTGTTAGAAAACGAGGTGGATGAGGTGGTAGAGGAAAAAGAGTGAACTGAATCCTCGAACCAGTTGGGTATATTCATTTTTAGGCCCAATCAAACTAACAGCAAACGTAAAGAGATAGATAAGGGTTGGCATCCATTGAGTTAAAATGATCGGATGACCAGACACCAGGCGAAGAATTAAAGGGGAGTGCCCGGCTAAAGGGAATGTTAAAATTAAGGTGATATTAAAGATTAAGAAAAGTTGCGAGGCTAACGGATTAATATTTTGTTTCATCTTGACACCATCCTTGTAAAAATATGTTTTAAACTGCGTCGATGTGCTAAAATAATAGTACAGTATAGTAAGTAAGGCATAGAAATATGCTAGGGATAAGGATTGATGTAATGAATACGTTAGTTTTAATAGATGGAAATAGCTTGATGTACCGCGCCTATTATGCAACGGCATATAGCGGGAATTTGATGAAAACAAGTACAGGTATTTTTACGAATGCCTTATATGGCTTTGTGAACATGATGAATAAAGTATTAGAGGATTATTCGCATACGCATATGTTAGTGGCGTTTGATGCGGGTAAAACAACGTTTAGACATGAAGTTTTAGAAAGTTATAAGGATGGTCGTAAACCGATGCCGGATGAAATGCGATCACAAGTTAATCTTATTAAGAAGTATTTGGATCTTTTAGGAGTTAAGCGTTTAGAGCTTCCGACGTATGAGGCGGACGATATTATTGGGACGTTAGCAACGTTAGCTGAGGGAGATTCTTTTGAAAAGATTCATATTATTACAGGTGATAAAGATTTATTGCAAATGGTAAACGAAAAGACGATTGTTCATATTACTCGAAAAGGGGTAACGGATATCGACTCTTTTGATGAGGCAGCCGTGTTTGCGAAGTACGAAGTTTCACCCCAACAGATTGTAGACTTAAAAGGATTAATGGGAGATCCTTCAGATAATTTACCTGGGATTCCTGGTGTGGGGGAAAAGACAGCGATTAAGTTACTAAAGCAGTTTGAAACGGTTGAAAACCTGGTTGCGCATACGGATGAATTAAAGGGAAAAATGAAGGAGAAAGTGGAGGCAAATGTCGAGCAAGCCTTACTTTGTAAACGAATGGCAACTATTTATAAGGAGGTTCCACTTCCAGTAACTTTTGACGATTTACGTTATGAAGGGCCACATACTCAAGAACTCATGGACTTTTTTAAAGAGATGGAGTTTAATGCGTTTTTAAAAAAAATCCAACTTGAAGAAAAAAAAGAAGTTAAACCAAAGCAGCCGATTCGTATCATTCATGAGGAGCAAGAATTAGAAGGGTTAACGTATCAAGATAGTGCAATTCACGTCGAAGTATTTGAAGAAAATTACCATCAAGCTACTATTTTAGGAATTGCGGTGGTAAATAAAGATGAGGCGTATTATGTTCCATTTGATGTTTTTAAGAAAAGCGAGGCTTTTCTCGCCTTTTTGAAGGATGAGCAGTATAAAAAATCGGTATTTGATGTTAAACGTTCACGTGTTGCCCTTATGTGGGAAGGGATTGAGTTAGCAGGCGTTGATTTTGATTTATTACTGGCAACGTATATCTTAAACCCCACGAATGGAAGTAATGAATTTAAAAAAGTCGTGATGCATTATGATTATGATGAAGTGCCATATGACGAGGAAGTTTATGGAAAGGGTGCGAAGCGGGCTATTGCCAAAATAGAGAAGGTAGCGGAGTATGCTTTGGACATTGCAACAGCGATCTTTAAGTTAAAGGAGACCGTTTTAGATCGGTTAAAAGATCAGAAACAGCTTGAATTGTTTGAGGAAATGGAAATGCCATTGGCTGATGTTTTAGCATCGATGGAGTTTGATGGGATGACGTTAGACTTGAATGGTTTAGCCGAAATGGGGGATACGTTAAAGTCGCGGATTGTTTCACTCGAGTCTTCAATTTATGAACAAGCGGGAACGACGTTTAATATTAATTCACCTAAGCAATTAGGAGAGGTATTATTTGAAAAGTTAGAATTACCGGTGATTAAAAAGACGAAAACGGGGTATTCAACCAATGCGGATGTATTAGAAAAATTACGTGATGCTCATCCGATTATTGATTTAATTATGGAGTACCGAACGTTAACGAAATTGTATTCGACTTATATTGAAGGATTAAAAAAATCGTGTTATGCGGATGGAAAGGTCCATACGATTTTTAATCAAGCACTGACGCAGACTGGACGATTGTCATCGATTGAACCGAATTTGCAAAATATTCCGATTCGTTTAGAGGAAGGAAGGCTGATTCGTCGGGCCTTTGTGCCAAGTCACGAAGGGTGGCTCATTTTAGGTGCCGATTATTCGCAAATTGAACTCCGAATTTTGGCGCATATTTCTAATACAGAATCTTTGATTGAGGCCTTTACTCATGGAGAGGATATCCATAAAAAAACGGCGATGGATGTTTTCAAAGTTTCAGAAGAAGAAATGACCTCTGATTTACGTCGTTCGGCTAAGGCGATTAATTTTGGAATTATTTATGGAATGAGTGCGTTTGGTTTATCAGAAAACTTAAATATCACGCAAAAAGAGGCAAAGAAATATATTGATCATTATTTAGAAACGTATTCAGGGATTCATCAGTACATGGAGGATACGGTGAAAGAAGCAAAATTTAATGGGTATGTGTCAACGCTATTTAACCGTCGACGTTATATTCCAGAATTGACGCAAAAAAATTACGCCATTCGTCAATTTGGTGAACGGACAGCGATGAATGCACCGATTCAAGGGACAGCGGCGGATATCATTAAAAAGGCAATGATTGATGTTTACCGCGTGATGAAAGAAAAGAAAGTTCAATCACGCTTACTCTTACAAGTGCATGATGAGTTAATCTTTGAAGTTCCTAAAGAGGAATTAGACATGATGATTGAGTTAGTGACACGAACGATGGAAGATGTGGTTGAATTAAAGGTTCCATTAAAAGCAGATTATTCATATGGACCTACTTGGTATGATGCAAAGTAGGAAGGGGCGGGGCACTTTTGTAAGTGCCCTTTTTAGAGGGAAAAAGAGCTTAGATGTTTCCTTGGAAATAAGGAGGGCGGATTAAGATTTTTGATCGTGCGTCAAAAATATGCATTTTTTGAAGCTTACTTGGGAAAAATTTGAGGGATAGAACGTTCTTTGCCAACGGAGTGGAATGTTTCTTTTTCTCTATGGATGAAGGACTAAAAAATAGTTAAACCTATTAAGAGGTTGAATTTATTTCATTAAACGATGATGGAGTAGGGAAACGATGCGTAAAGAAAGAAGGAGGAAGTTATGCCGGAATTACCAGAAGTTGAAAATGTTAAGAACGCCCTCTGTCAAACGGTAAAGGGTAAGAAAATAACAGCGATTGAAGTTCGTTATGAACCAATGATTAAAAATATGAGTTCTCAGGAATTTAAAAATAAATTAACGGGACAAACGATTCATGAGATTAAAAGACGGGGAAAATACCTTGTGTTTTATTTTGATGATTATGTGTTATTATCACACCTTCGAATGGAAGGAAAGTACTTTGTTGTTCATCCGGATTTCGAGTTGAATCCCCATATTCATATCGTGATGGCGTTAGATGATGGCAATCGGTTAGTGTATCAAGATACGCGTAAATTTGGAACGTACCATTTGTATGATAAATCGGTTGATTTAGAAGAAACCCCTCCATTTAAAGTTTTAGGAGTAGAGCCTTTTTCACCTGAATTTACGCCGCATTATCTCAAAGAAAAAATTAAAAATAAAAAAAAACCCATTAAGTCGCTCTTACTTGATCAAAGTGTTGTTTGTGGACTTGGAAATATTTATGTGGATGAGGTGCTTTACCGGGCTCGACTGCATCCGTTAACTTCAAGTGCGGATTTAGGGGACAGTGACATTGAGAATGTGGTAAAATATACGGTAGAGGTTTTGGCGCGTGCCATTGAATTAGGAGGAACGACCATTCGGACCTTCAGCTCGTCCCATGGGGTACTAGGCTCTTTTCAAAATGAGTTATTAGTTCACCAAAAAAAGGGTGAGGCGTGTGGAACCTGTCAAAGTGAAATCGAAAAAATTAAAGTAGGTGGCCGTGGAACGTATTTTTGTCCAACGTGCCAAAATTTAGATACAGGAGAGAAGTAATAGATGTTAGTCGTTGGGTTAACAGGAGGAATTTCATCTGGAAAAAGTACGGTGACTTCCTGTTTTTTAGAGAAGGGAATTGTTGTTTTAGATGCTGATCAAATCGTAAGAAATCTTCAACGTCCGAATAGTCCACTTTTATTGACATTAGTTGAAACGTTTGGTCCATCTATTATTAGAGAAAATGGCGAATTAGCTCGTGATGTCCTAGGAAAAATAATTTTTCATGACGCAAAAGCGAAGCAGCGATTAAATGCATTGATTCATCCTCTTGTTAGACAAAAACTGAAGGAGGAACTTGAGAAATTAAGAGCGGCTGGGGAGGTTTTAGTCGTTTTAGACATTCCTCTTCTTTTTGAAAGTCAGTTTGAAGATTTAGTGGATTGTACTGTAGTTGTTTATGTGTCTAAAGACATTCAGTTGAAGCGGTTGATGAAGCGGGATCAAATTGATGAAGATTATGCGCTTGCTAAAATTAATTCGCAAATGTCTCTAGAAGATAAGAGAATGCGTGCTGATTATGTTTTGGTGAATAATGGAACGATGGGCGAGCTAAAAAGGCGTGTCGAGGAATTATTCGAATTACTATGGGAAAAATCATGTCAAACCCTTTAAATGATTTTCGTTTGTTTGATTGGGGAAATAGTGAGTTTAGTTTTTAATGAGGGTGTCAATAATAAAGGGAAATGCCTGTGTTAACTAGGGATTTCCCTTTAATAGAAGGAGTGTTTGAGGTGCCAACACAAGGTGTTAAACCAAATACAAAGTTTGAGTTATGTCGAATGCAAATGGTGACGATGGAAGAGTTGCAAATTTTAACTTTACTTTATCAACCCCTAATTGGTCCGGTAGCCGTCAGTTTATATTTGACATTAAATACGCTTGCTAATCGGAGTCACTCTTTCGAGTATGATCACCATTTTTTATTACAAATGCTGAATCTTTCGATTGAAGACGTATTGGAGTTGAGGTATAAACTAGAAGCCGTTGGATTAGTTCAAGTTTACCTTGACAAGGAAGAGCAAGTTCTAACTTATCGTTTGAAAAAACCGATGCAGGCAAAAGATTTTTTTAGTGATGGAATTATTAATGTCTTTCTTAATCTGAAAGTTGGAAATCCAGAATATCAACAATTAAAGCAACTTTTTATTCAAGAACCGCTGCAAATACAAGGTGAAAACATTTCAAAACCGTTTAATGAAGTGTTTGATACGACAATTTTAATGCGTTCATCGGCGATGCTCCAGGCGAGCCCCCTTCCAACCAATAAGGCGGATAAAAAAGGTGTCGTTCTTGAGTTATCTTTTGATAAAGAACTTTTATTTTCCTTACTTCAACAATTTGGGATGGATGAGACGATTGTTTCTCAAAAATTACTCGATCAAATTAATCGAATTGCTTTTTTATATAAATTAGATGAGCATGAATTGGCGAGACTTATTTTTGATGCTTTGGATGCAGACGGATTTGTTAATTTAGATTTATTTCGAAAACAGGCTAAACAATATTTTCAATTTTTAAATAAGGGAAAACCAGTTGAAGTAGTCGATGTCCCTAAAGTCATTTCAGAAAATTCGATGGATGCACAACAGGAACATTTGTCTAAGGAAAAACAACTTTTACTTGTTCTTTCTCAACATCCGTTGGAGTTTTTGCGGTTTAAACAACATCAAAAAGAACCGGTGCCTGCCGATCGACAATTGGTGGAGTGGTTAGTCGTTGATCAACAAATGGCAGCAGGTGTGGTAAATGTTTTAATTGACTATGTTTTAAATATTTCGGATGGACGCTTACCCAAACAATTAGTTGAAAAAATTGCAGGGGAGTGGCAACGTAAAGAGATTGATACGACAGAAAAGGCCATTGCTCAAGTGAAAGCGACCTTAAAGGCAAAACAAAAAAGAGACATGGAAAAAACAACACCTGCCGCCACTAAGGTTTATCCTAAGGCGACGCGTGTTGTTAGAAAAGAGCAAGTTCCAGATTGGTTAAACTCAGAAGATCAAGTAAAAGAGAACAAAAAGTCATTAACGGATGATGATCTTCAAAAAATTGAACGCATGAAAGAATTACAAAATCAACTTCTGAATCAGAAAGGATGAATGTGATGCAACGCATTGGGGAGTTAATAGCTAGCCCAAAGGGGGCTTCGGAGGCTTATCAGGAAATTATTAATGATCCGGCTATTAAGGAAGCATTTAACCAGTATCAAAATGAGGTGAATCCGTCACTAATTTCTAACTATCTGTCTGATCTCGACGAATTTTTAAGAAATAAAGAAAAATGTCGAGGTTGCAGTGGGGTGAATGAATGTCGTCAACCCGTGAAGGGACATTATCCAACTTTAAAACCCGTTCATCAGCAACTGAAGGTGTCGTATACGCCTTGTCAATATGAACTGAATCAAAAGCATTTAGAAAATATTAAAAGTTTTCATATGCCATCAGATATTTTAAATGCCACTTTTGAAAAGTTTATTATGGATCCAGAGCGAGCTGAATTTTATGAAAAGGCAACGTTATTCATTAATGAGTATATGTCTACCAAAAAAGGAAAAGGTCTTTATTTATACGGTCCATTTGGGACAGGAAAAACATATATGTTAAGTGCAATTGCCAATATCTTATCCCAACGAGGAATCGTGTGTGGGCTCGTGTATTTTCCGGAATTAATCGCCGAAATTAAATCCGGATTTAATAGTGAAACAAACGGTGCCTATGATAAAATTGAACAATTAAAGGAAATTGAGGTTTTAATGCTTGATGATATTGGAAGTGAATCGATGACGAGTTGGATGCGTGACGAGGTCCTCGGACGTATTTTAAATTATCGAATGCATCAAGGATTGCCGACATTTTTTAGCTCTAATTTAGACTACCAGCAATTACAACATCACTACTCTTATACGCAAAAAGGGGAGGTAGAGGAAATTAAGGGAGCACGCATTTTAGAGCGCATTAAAGCTTTAACTACTCCTGTACAGATTTTAGGAACAAACTATCGTCAAAAACGATAAAATGTGCAGAATTTTTTCTTGATTTTAAAAAAATCATGCATTATAATATGAGTCAGTGATATAATATAATTAAAAGATGACTAAATATTAAAGGTATTGAAAAGGATATGATTTAATAAAAACGTCTTTTTAGAGAGGCAACTATAAGCTGAAAAGTTGCTAAGAACGCTTATTAAATTACTCCCTTTGAACTGGGCTTGAAAAAGACTCCCGTTTGCTGCGTTAAGGCGAAATTAAGTTGCTGATAAGTGGAAGGTTTACTTATCGGAATTAGGATGGTACCGCGATTTTAATCGTTCCTACTTGTAAAGATTAGGAGCGATTTTTTTATTGCTTAAAATTTCGCTCCTGTGGTCAAAAGATACAAAAAGGAGGAAAATATGATGATTAATATTACGTTTCCCGATGGGAATGTCAAACAATTTGATAAAGGAGTAACTGCTGAGGCGATTGCACAGTCAATTTCACCCGGATTACGTAAGCGATGTGTCGCTGCAAAAGTGAATGGACATTTATACGATTTGACTCGTCCAATCGAAGCAGATGCTAAAATTGAGTTAATTACCAATGATCGTCCAGAGGCATGGGAAATTATTAATCACTCAGCGGCTCATTTAATGGCAGCGGCGATTAAACGTTTATATCCAGATGCAAAATTTGGAGTAGGTCCAGCAATTGAGGACGGATTCTATTACGATATCGATACAGAAACAAAAATTACAGAAGCTGATTTAGCAGCTATTGAAAAAATGATGCAAAAAATTTCATCAGAAGCTTTACCTATCATTCGTCACGAATTAAGCCGTGAAGAAGCGAAAGAATTATTTGCAAACGATGAATATAAATTAGAGTTAATTGACGCAATCAAAGATGGAGAAGTGATTACAACTTATTCAGAAGGTGATTTCACAGACTTATGTAGTGGAGTTCACGTGGCGAATACAAAAGATGTAAAATTCTTCAAATTATTAAATGTTGCAGGTGCTTATTGGCGTGGAGATAGCGACAATAAAATGTTAACACGTATTTATGGAGCAGCAGCTAATACGAAAGATCAATTAGCAGATCACTTACGTATTTTAGAAGAGCGTAAAGAACGCGATCATAAAAAAATTGGGCGTGAATTAGAGTTATTTACATTCAGTCCGTTAGTTGGACAAGGATTACCGATTTGGTTACCAAATGGTATGAAAGTTCGCCAACAAATCGAACGCTATATTATTGATTTAGAGGAAGAATACGGATACCAACATGTGGCGACACCTGTCCTTGGATCGGTTGATTTATATCGTACATCTGGACACTGGTCACATTATAAAGAAGACATGTTCGTTCCAATGGAAATGGATAATGAAGAATTAGTATTACGTCCAATGTCTTGTCCTCATCACATGATGGTTTATAAAACAAAATTACGTTCATATCGTGACTTACCAATTCGTTATGCTGAACAAGTGATTCAACACCGCTTTGAAGCTTCAGGGGCGTTAACAGGTCTTGAACGTGTTCGTGCCATGACATTAACAGATTCTCATTTATTTGTTCGTCCTGACCAAATTAAAGAAGAGTTTTCACGTTGCTTAGAATTAATTCACCGTGTCATTAAAGACTTCGGAGTGGAAATTAATTATTATCGTCTGTCACTTCGTGACCCTGAAAATAAAGAAAAATATTTTGACGATGATCAAATGTGGGAAACAGCAGAATCAATGTTACGTGAAACATTAATCGAAAATAATATTCCGTATATTGAAGCGGAAGGGGAAGCGGCATTCTACGGTCCTAAATTAGATATTCAAATTAAAACAGCGCTCGGGCATGATATTACGATGTCAACGATTCAGTTAGACTTCTTATTACCAGAACGTTTTGATTTAACTTATGTTTCTGAAACAGGAGAGAAAGTGCGTCCTGTTGTTATGCACCGTGGATTAATCGGAACATATGAGCGCTTTATGGCTTACTTAATTGAAACATATAAAGGGGCATTCCCATTATGGTTAGCTCCAACACAAGTCACTGTTATTCCAGTTAACAATCAATATCATTTAGAATATGCGCAAGAAGTAGCCAAAGAGTTACGTAAATATAAAGTTCGATTTGAATTAGATGATCGTGAAGAAAAAATGGGATACAAAATCCGTGAATCACAAACGAAAAAGGTTCCAATGTCTATCGTATTAGGGGATAAAGAGGTTGCAAATAAAGAAGTGACATTCCGTCGCTTTGGAGAACAAAAAACAACGACTTTACCATTAAAAGAATTTATCCATTTCTTAGTCGATGAAATTGCAGAACGTAAAAACTATTTACCTAAATAATCAATGAGCATTGCTCGATTTAAAACACTTAACTGCCGGAAGGAGTTAAGTGTTTTTTTGTCGTTGAAAGTGATTTTGTTGACCGAAAAAAGGGGAAACGAGTTCGCATAAATGAGAACGGTCGTACCTACAATGTAAGGAATAGATTAAGAAAGTCTTACATTGATGGGGGGAATGGAAGTGATAAAAAGTTTAATACTAGATTTAGTTATCGTAGGTGTTTTTTATTTTGTCGTATCCAAATGTTATAAGCGTTCTTATCGAGTGAATTTACTTCAATTGCTCATCCAATTAGTAGCGATTATGGCGGCGGGAATGATTGCTTTTGGAGTTATGAAGATACTTGTTCATCGGTTTTTCTTAAATATGGATATTTCTTCATGGATACCTGAAAGTTTCTATTACGTGCTTCAACCGTATATGGATGAGCTTTTCCCATTTTTTATTTTTACGGTTTTATTTGTGCTATTGTTTGTTCTCTTTAAAAGTATACTTTATGTTTTTTCGATGAATTATGAATGGGAAAAGTATTTATTCCCTCAAATTAAATTCAATCGAAAAGGGGATTATTGGCTAAGTGGGTGTTTAAGTGCAGCGTACGCTTATACTTATGTGCTCGCTATTGTTTTTATTTTATCCTTTCCCTTGTTTGGGATTGTCGGGAAATATTCGGTGAGTCAACTTTTATTGCACATCAATCCGGTGATTGGGTCGTTTGTTGATGATCTTTCAGAGCCTTATTATAGAGTTCAAAAAGGAATGCGTTTATTTGGAGATGAGATAGATAAGTTATATGCTAATTATCGGATTGACCTTGAGTACTTAAAAGAATATATAGATAACGATCCGGCTAAACGGGTTAAGATTCAATCTTCTTTTGAAATGTTAACGCCGCTATTCGCGACGCCGACGGGTTATTTAGGTTTTTTTGAACAACCGTTAATTGATAAAGTAGAAATGAGTAAACATTTAAGACAAATGAAAAAGTATATTGATGAAGATGTATTAACGTTGGAATTTTTTAATTCTTATTATAAAGAGTTGATTTGTAATGGAACGTATGATAAACTAATCGAGGATCAAATCATTAATGATGAAGCATTAGAGTTATTAATGCAAAGCTCATTGTTAAATGATGATAATCTGAAAAAATTAAAGAATATTTAATGCCTAGTTGACATATGTTAATTAAGGTGTTAGAATAAATAAATGTGAATATCATGTGGAAAGAAGAAGTACCCACTTCTCACCTGATTGGTTTTAGCTGATAGGTTCAACGTCACATCGTTACGATGTTATGTGATTGTGATTTAAACGTGGGCGCTTTACTTCATATGTGAGTGTCTGCGTTTTTCTTTTTTTCCATGAATGTTCTATAAAATTGGAGGTGCTCATCATTAGCAAGAAAAATGTAAAAAACGAGAGCTTAATCAATGAAGATATCCGTGCAAAGGAAATGTTAGTGATTGGTCCAAATCGTGAGCAATTAGGATTAATGCAACGTAAAGATGCGTTACGTGCTGCTTCTGAGAAAAACTTAGATTTAGTATGTGTGGCGCCACAAGCAAACCCAATTGTTTGTCGTATTATGGATTATGGTAAATACCGTTATGAACAACAACGTCACGCTCGTGAAGCTCGTAAGAACCAAACGACAGTGAGTTTAAAAGAAGTTCGCTTAAGTCCTAACATTGAGCAACATGACTTTAATACAAAGTTAAAAAATGCACAAAAATTCCTTGCAAAAGGGGATAAAGTTAAAGTAAGTGTACGTTTTAAAGGACGAGAAATCGCACACACGGAATTTGGACGTAACGTTTTAACTCGCTTTGCTGAGGGGTGCGCTGAGATTGCGGATTTAGAATCAAATCCTAAACTTGACGGACGCTCAATGTTTCTCGTTTTAGCACCAAAGAAAAAGTAGAAAAGATAAAGGAGGAACTCTACCATGCCAAAAATGAAATCTCATCGTGGAGCTGCTAAACGCTTTAAACGTACAGGATCAGGAAAATTAAAACGTTCTCACGCTTATACAAGCCATTTAGCTCACAATAAAACAACTAAACAAAAGAAACATTTATCAAAATCAGCGATTGTATCTAATAGCGATTACAAACGTATTAAAGAAATGTTATATAGCTTATAATAATCACACTAAACATTTTTCGTAACAACAAAGGAGGAACTCATTATGCCACGTGTAAAAGGTGGAGTTGTATCACGCAAACGTCGTAAACGCGTTTTAAAATTAGCAAAAGGTTATTTCGGATCTAAACATACATTATACAAAACAGCAAATGAGCAAGTAATGAAATCATTACAATATGCTTACCGTGACCGTCGTCAGAAAAAACGTGATTTCCGTAAATTATGGATCACTCGTATCAACGCAGCTGCTCGTATGAATGGTTTATCATACAGCAAATTAATGCACGGATTAAAATTAGCTGGAATCGAAGTTAACCGTAAAATGTTAGCAGATTTAGCTGTTTCTGATGCTGCTGCATTCGCAACTTTAGCAAATACTGCTAAAGAAGCTATGAATAAATAATTTTATTGTAAACTATTTTTTAATAATTATAAGCACTCTTTTAAAGGGTGCTTTTTTTTGTTTTAGTAAAGGTTTTGCTTTTCAAAGGAGATAGGGTTTTAAGGGAGGTTAGGTGTCTTTTTGAAGAGGGGAAGTGATGAGAAATTGCTTACTGTTTCTCATCCAATCGTTGATAGAGAATGTATTTGTTTCTTTTTACCATAAAATGTTGAATCCTTTTAATGACTAATTTTCATATTTTTAATTTTGAAGAATATAATGAACTGAAATATCAATTTAGGAGGGTCTAACATGAGTTATTCATTTAATTGGGATTGTACATTACCAATCAACAACATAGCAGATATTGTATCTCTTAATATCGTGCCAAATACGAAGGCACACGATGAAGGGGATTATTTATCATTACGTGGAGAAGTAGCAATCGATGGAGAGTATTTAACAACACAAGGAACACAAAAAACATTTACTGAGCACATTCCACTAGATATTACCTTACCTAATAACGGTAAAAATAATGAAATTAATACCGATATTACAAACTTTGATTATGATATCAACGATGAAAATAGTTTATCGTTATCTTTAAACTTAACGTTAGAAGGTTATGATTTAGGTGATGTGATGAAGTTAGTAGATGAGGATCATCATGAAGAGGACTCTCAAACGCAAGCACCGGTTATGTTTAATAAAGGGGCGACAATTGCACCAGCAACTGGAAATGTAGAGGCAGTCAAACAAGAGATTGTGGAATTAGAGCCAGTTGTTCAGGAAGTGAATGAAATTGAAGTGGTCGAAGATGATTCAGATTATATTGATTTTGATGAAGTTGTTTTCGATCATACGCCTGTACAAGAGGCGATTGATCCGTCATTAGCTGAAGATCGAAAAGAGGCGTTAACGGATAAAATTAAAAAAGTGATTGAAAAACAATCAACGAATATTAAGGAATCTAAGACGCCTGAAACAGTGGTTGAAAAGGTGGTTGAACCTGTTGTTGAAGAAGTAGTTGAAGAAGTAAAGGTAGAAGAAGTTGTAGAACCGGTAGTAGAAAAGGTCGTAGAGGAAGTAAAGGTAGAAAACGTAGAACCAGTGGTAGAAGAGGTTGTCGAAGAGGTTAAGGTAGAAAAAGTACATCACAAGCCTGTTCCAGAAATTCCAGTTGTGCATCAAAGTGTCATTGAGGAAGAGACGGAAGAGATTTTACCATTTCCAATTAAAAAGGAGACGGTTGTCGAAAAAGTGTCAGAGACGCAACCAAAATCAGAGATTTTCGATATGCTTTATTCATTAGAGGGAGATCATCCAATTGTCAATGAATCGGTGGAAGAAGTTGTAGAAACAACAGTAGAGACTGAACCACAACAAACAGAAACAGGGTATGATGAAGCAGAATTAGTTGAAGTGGCAGAAAAAATTGAAGAGTTGACACCAGCGGCGCCAGTTTCAGTTGTCAAAAATGAAGATTCAATTGCTAATCAGTTTTCAGATGGGGAAAGTGTTTTAAAAGTCATTTTTGTTCAAGAAGAAGAAACAACGATTACGAATATTTGCACGAAATATGGCGTTTCAGAAAAAGAAATTTACAATAAAGAGGAATTGGCTACGCCATTGCGCTGTGGAGATCGTGTGATGATTAATTATGGCAAATTACGATGAATTAAAAGCCTTTATTCAGAACCATTATGATTTAGTCGTTGAATCTATCACGCCGATTACTCAGAAGTCAATGAAAATTAGGGCGTCTAATCATGATTACCTCTTAAAGGTTGCGGGTGGGGATGATGAATTTATTATGAAGCAGCTGTTTGCGTATAAATCATTGTCTCACAACGTTTTACCTATTTATCGCACAAGGGATAATAAACATTGTGTCCCTTGGCGCGATCATTTTTTTTACCTAACAGATTACGTTCAGACCATCCCACTTCCACTTGAGCAACAAATTCATTATTATATTGAATTACTTGGGCAATTACATTCTCAAACAGCCCTAGAAGTCGATGTGCGGGATGATGAGTTGCAACGTATTTATAATAAAGATTATAAAAGATTGCAAGATAGTTACGATGCCTTACAAAAAAATATGGAATCTTTTGAGTTAAGGCAAGATCGTTCACCGTTTGAGTGGTACTTTATGATGGTTTATCCAATGCTTTATACGATGTTGCATCATGCCCATGATGAATTAAAAAAATTTTACGATTTAATAAAAAAAGAAAAGAAAATGCCGATTAGTCTGATTCATGGGGACGTGAATGTAGCTAATTTGTTAGTGACAGAAAAGTCATCCTATTTGATTAATTTTGAAAAAAGTATGTTTTCTATTTCATCAGTGGACATGTGTTATTTTTTAGAAAACTATCATCAAGTTCCAGGGTTGAATTCGATTATGTTAGATTATGTGAAGAATCAGAAGGTTCCAGCACTTCGGCATTATTTCTTTTTTCGATCGCTTTGTATTGATTTAGAGGAGTTAAATCAAAATCTTCAAACGCATTCTTTGACCAATATTGCTTTATTAAATGAGTGCATTGCTCCTCATTTAATGGCTTTACAAGTTTATGATCAATTTAATAGTCCACCTTCAAGTGCTACAAAAGAATCTAAACCATCATAGCCTTGTGAACTGAGTGGAGAAGGTTGAAGTAATTGGGAGACAATTTTTATTCCAATTACTTTTTTTATGAGGTGCGGTTTACTTTAGGGAGGTTAATCAATAGAATGGAGCAAAAAGAAAGACAATTGTTTGTTAGCGTGAAACAATTGTCTTTTAAATAAAGTAATGCGTTAAAAGAGGTTTTATCAGTTGATCTAGCAAATCCACCATAATAATCCGAGCATCCCTCCAAGAATCATAAGCATGACAAAGTCAAACTGGGAAAATGAAAAAATGATTAAATATAATTGATAAAAAAATAAAACAGAAATGATTGAGCGAAGAGATTGTAGATAGGCCCTAAATCCACCACTTCCCCGATAACGTCCCATATTTTCACCCCCTATACTATAGTTTATGCACTTAGAAAAAGGAGTAGTTGTTTGTTTTTTGAAAAGGTAAAATTATTTTTATTAGGAAACGAAAAAGAGAATCAATAAATTTTTTGACTAACCCTTGAATAAAGGGGCATATTATAGTAGAATATCAGTGTATATCGTGTGATAGTAAAAACGATGATCAGGAGGAGTAAAAGATTCCTTCACATTTTAGAGAGAGGTTCGTTTGCTGAAAGAATCTTATGTGATGTCTTTGAAAGTAGCCTGTGAGTTGAGTTTCTGAAATAAAAGTAGGAAATTCCGTTTGCTGCGTTAAAGTTTGAAGAGGTAGGTTTTTTGAACCTGCAATCAAGGTGGTACCGCGGAATTGTAGCATTTCGTCCTTATTTATGGGGCGGAGTGCTTTTTTTATGGTCTTGATCATAAGAAGGGAGATGTCCCTGAGTTGCTACAACGTCAGGATAAAATTTCTAATGACCCTTCATTAAAGGCATGATGGCATTCAATCATTAACGTTTGAGGAGAAGAAATCGATAAAGGAAATCTTTTGGCGGTTTCTTTAAGGACGATGAAGAAAGGCTTTATCGTAATTGCTTTTGCCTTGAGTTATAGAAATTTTGTCATTTAATTAAAGGTTAATTTCAGTAAATGAGGATAAATTTGTTTGATTTAAAAGGAGGTTGCTCTTTTCTTTCGGGATACTTCCTTAAATGAGAGACGATTTTATATCAACGGATGGCTATTTTAATTGTCATGACCGAAGACAGCAACCATAGGAACAAAGGTTTAGGTAAAGCTTGTTGAGTCATCAGGCATTTTAATTAAAAGCAGGAATCTGAAATGAAAGAGTCACAAAAAGAGGCATCGTTAAATAGAGAAAATTATAAGTCCAAAATCCAGGTGGTCGTTATAAAAAATTCTATTTAACGCGTTGGAAACACACTGACCTGAGTAGGTCAGGATTAATGGAACGATAATCGTGAGATTTAAAGGTAAAGCTCCGCTGCTAAAATACGAAGTGAGGGGCTATGGTCCAGGTGGTTTTCATCACTTTTGATGGTAAATCTGTATCGATAAGAGAATTTATTTTTAACGAAGAAGTTAGGAAGTAATTTTTAACCAAATGTTTATAAATCCAAAATCCAGGTGGTTTTATAACGGGGCTATATGGCACCGAATGGTCGAATCGAAAGGTACTTCCTTAGAAGTAAGTCAGGTTTTATTCGTAAAAGAAATTTATAAATCCAAAATCCAGGTGGTTCTTATAAATCTTTCATTAATAAATCCCCTTACTAAACGAGGAGAAATCGATGGAAATTCACTTCAAATAGAGATTTTTTTCAACATCCAGGTGGCCTAAATAAAATCTCGTAGATCTTTTTTGTCTATAAAAACTGAGTATTATCGTGATTTTCATTATCAAATCCCTTTGTAAAGGTAAATTGGATTCATGCGTGAGCACCCCTTTGACGGTCAACACGGGTATTGTGTCATAGAGAAATTGTTTTCAACGACTGAATTTTTAGGAAACTTTTTTTAAAGAGTTGCTTGATATTGAGAGAAATGAGACGATGGTTGAGAAGTAGACGTGTTCATGATTGAAGGTGACCTTTTCGTTGAAAATAAAGATTAACTTTCAAGAAATGGGGAATATCTTTTCATTTATAAGTCCAAAATCCAGGTGGAGCGTATAAACGACCGAATATAAACAGTAAAGTCCTTATCAATAGTCAAATAATTTAACCTTCTCATTATGGAATGAATCCTTTGAAAATGACGAGGTGAATCTTAGGTATCACCGGTTATAAAAGTTAAGTTAAAGGCGCTAGTATAAGCAAAGAAGGCTAATTTTCACATGATTTAAGTCTCTTATTTGAGTTAACAGCTATTTTTAAGCCGAAGAAATGTTTCGTTCATTGAAGATGAAGAAGTTAACAATGGCATGTCATCCATTTAATGATCATCACATGTTCACCCCATGTGAGAATCGATTATTCTTCCCGTTTTAGGAATCTATTGACAATCAAATCACATTCATTTGATGGAAAAGCACGTTCACCTCGTGCGAAATGAGATTATTCCAACCTAATCGGGAATTTATATTTAATAAAAACCATTCATTCTTCCGGTCTTTTTTTAAGACGGGACGATTATTCCAATCTGCTAATTGTTAAATTCAATATTTTTAGTTATCGGGAGTTTTCTTCGTCTTGAAGATAGAAGTAAACAAATCTAAGGGTCTTATAAAAGTGGGAATAGCCTGCTTTGTTTTTATGGCCCTTTTACTTTATGTTTCGTTTTAAATGATAATAGGACAAGGAGGACCAAAAATGACGAAAAACTTAGCACCTAAGTATAATCATTTAGAGGTAGAAAACGGGAAGTATTCTTTTTGGTACGAGCAAGATTGTTTTAAAGCTCAGCCTCAATCGAATAAGCCAAAGTATACCATTGTTATTCCACCACCGAATGTAACAGGTAAATTACATTTAGGCCATGCATGGGATACTTCATTACAAGATATTATTATTCGTATGAAACGTATGCAAGGATATGATGCATTATGGTTACCAGGAATGGACCATGCCGGTATTGCGACTCAAGCCAAAGTTGATGCTCGCTTAAAGGAGCAAGGCGTTTCACGTTATGATATTGGTCGTGAAGCATTTTTAGAGAAGGCTTGGGAATGGAAAGAAGAGTATGCAGGATTTATCCGCCAACAGTGGGAGAAAATGGGGCTGTCTTTAGATTATTCACGTGAACGTTTTACGTTAGACAAAGGATTATCAAAAGCTGTTCGTAAAGTTTTCGTTCAATTATATGAAAAAGGTTTAATTTATCGTGGTGAGCGCATTATTAACTGGGACCCAGCTGCGCGTACTGCTTTATCAGATATTGAAGTGATTCATAAAGAAATTGAAGGGGCTTTCTACCATTTCAAATACATGATTGAAGGAACAAATGAGTTCTTAGAAGTTGCAACGACTCGTCCTGAAACAATGTTTGGGGATGTGGCGGTTGCGGTTCACCCTGAAGATGATCGTTATAAGCATTTACTCGGGAAAAATGTGTTAATCCCAGGAAATAATAAGGCAATTCCAGTAATTGCGGATGAGTATGTTGAAATGGATTTTGGAACAGGTGCAGTTAAAATTACACCAGCCCATGATCCAAACGACTTCGAGGTTGGAAATCGTCATCAGTTAGCGCGTCCAATCTGTATGAATTTAGACGGAACGATGAATGAGCTAGCCGGAAAATATAACGGGATGGATCGTTTTGAGGCTCGCCGTCAATTAGTGGCTGATTTAGAAGAAGCAGGATTAGTTGTCAAAATTGAAAAACATGTTCATTCAGTTGGACATTCAGAGCGTACAGATGTTGTCGTAGAGCCTTACTTATCAACGCAATGGTTTGTTAAGATGGAAGAATTAGCGGCACGCTCAGTAGCTAACCAATCAACAGATAATAAAGTAAACTTCGTTCCAGAACGTTTTGAAAATACATTCTTACGTTGGATGGAAAACATTCACGATTGGTGTATTTCTCGCCAATTATGGTGGGGACATCAAATTCCGGCTTGGTATCATAAAGAAACAGGCGAAATGTATGTTGGTGAAGAAGCACCAGCTGACGCACAAAACTGGAATCAAGATGAAGACGTACTTGATACATGGTTCTCATCTGCTTTATGGCCATTTACAACACTTGGTTGGCCAGATGTTGAGTGCGAAGATTTCAAAGCGTATTTCCCAACAGATACACTAGTTACAGGATACGACATTATCTTCTTCTGGGTATCACGTATGATTTTCCAAAGTTTAGAGTTTACGGATGAGCGTCCATTTAAGCACGTTTTAATTCACGGATTAGTTCGTGATGCTGAGGGACGTAAAATGAGTAAATCATTAGGTAATGGTGTCGATCCAATGGACGTTATCGAAAAATATGGAGCAGATAGCTTACGTTATTTCTTAACAACAAACTCTGCTCCAGGTCAAGATTTACGTTATATCGAAGAAAAAGTCGAGTCAACATGGAACTTCATCAACAAAATCTGGAATGCTTCTCGCTTCGTTATCATGAACTTAGATGGAATGACATGCGAAGATGTTAACTTAGAACAAGCAACATTAAATGTCGCAGACCAATGGATTTTAGGTCGTTTAAATGAAACGATTGAAGCGATCAACTACAATGCGGATAAGTTTGAATTTGGTGAAGTAGGACGCCATTTATATAACTTTATTTGGGAAGATTTCTGTAACTGGTACATTGAAATGGCGAAATTACCATTACAAGGTGAAGATGAACAAGCAAAACGTTCAACACGTATGGTATTAACTTACGTTCTTGAATCAATTGTGAAATTATTACACCCATTTATGCCATTCGTGACAGAAGAAATCTATCAAATGATTACACGTGAAAATACGGCATGTGCGGTAGCTCCTTGGCCAGTAGTTAAACCAGAATATAACAATGAAAAAGCAATCCAAGATTTCACAACTTTAATGGAAATCATCCGTTCAGTTCGTAATATTCGTGCAGAAGTCGAGGCACCGATGAGCAAACAAATCCGTATCTTTATTAATGCGAAGTCACAGGAAGTATTAGAAAATTTAAGTCAAAATCAAGCTTACTTAAAACGTTTCTGTAACCCAAGTGAATTAGTTATTGAAAAAGATTTAATCGTAGAAGAAGAAACGATGACCGCTGTTATTACAGGGGCTGATATCTTCTTACCAACGGAAGGATTAATTGATGTAAGTGCTGAAATTGAACGTTTAAATCATGAACTTAAAAAGTTAGCAGCAGAAGTTAAACGTGGAGAATCAAAACTGGCGAATGAAAAATTCGTTGCGAAAGCACCGGCACATTTAGTAGCTGAAGAGCGTAACAAATTAGCCGATTATAAAGAAAAATATGCAACAGTTGAAGCTCGTTTATTACAACTTCAAAAATAAGAAAAAAGCTTTTGGTCGTTGGCCAAAAGCTTTTTTGTATGAATCAAGTAGAAAGATTGGGAAGCTCTTTAAAAAATTTAAGTTAGTTGATAAAATGAAAGATAGATTGTATTTTATTCGGAAAGAGTCTTGATTGACTAGTGAGGGATGCATCTTAGGCGGAAGATTCCAAAGGGTGTTCGATAGAGGATGTGTTAGAATCAATGTTTAAATTCATAAGGATGTGAGGGTATGGGAAAGAAACGAAAAAAATATCGATTAAATGCTAGGTTTTATTGTTTAATGTTAAGCCTATTCATTATCATTGCGCTTGTTATTAATGTGGGGGCAACGCTTCGTTTGGATACGATTCCAAATTTTCATGGATGGTCAACGAACAAGGTCATGCAATATGAGAAAGAGCATGAAAATATTTTAATGATTTATGAATTAGAGTATTCGTACGATGTATTACAAAACTGTGTGATCGAACAGTCGATTAAACCCCGCACCGCAATTAGTAATGATCCACTCATTTTAACGCTTAAAGTGTCAAAGGGTCGTCCAATCATGGAGGATTTTACCGGAAAAAGTCTAGAGGAAATTGAGGCGTTTGCCGATACTTATGCATTGAACCTTAAGGTTAAAGGAGAGGAAGGAGCAATTGCGTCGCAGACGATTCAGGCGGGAGAAGTTTTATCAAAGGGAATGACAGTAACGGTTACCTTAAAATAGAGATTGAATGGAGTGATTTTGATGTTTCATCATGAAAGTGAGGTTATCGCTTGGATTAATGGACAGCTAAGGTTTGGAATTCGTCCAGGTCTTGAACGAATGGAGAAGGCATTAACCTGTTTAAATAACCCCCACTTAACGGTTCCAACGATTCATATTGCGGGAACGAATGGCAAAGGATCGACGGTGACTTATTTACGATGTGTGCTAGAAGAAGCAGGATATCAGGTCGGAACCTTTACGTCCCCTTATATCGAAACATTTAATGAGCGGATTTCGTTAAACGGGCGCCCCATTAGTGGGGAAGACCTTGTTCGATGCGTGAATCGGGTACATCCCATTATTGAGACGATTAATCAATCGGACTTAGGACCGTTTACCGAGTTTGAAATTATTACGCTCCTTTCTTTTGTATATTTTAGTGAAATAGAGGTCGATGTCCTCATCTATGAAGTGGGATTAGGGGGACGTTTGGATGCAACGAACGTTATTTCTCCCATGGTGTGCGGGATTACGAATATTGGACATGATCATGAAAAGATTTTAGGGCCGACCAAGATTCAAATTGCACATGAAAAATTAGGGATTGTTAAACAAGGAGTAACACTGATTACAACGGAAGAAGATCCAGATGTTTTAGCTGAATTTGAGACCATCACTCATAAGCGACAGTGTTCATTAATTAAGGCATTAGAGATTTATAGACCAACTCAAGTCTCTTTAAGCGAAGACGGAGTCACTTTTAATTGGCCCTCTCTTGAAGGAATCCAGTTGTCGATGAAGGGCGAACATCAAGTTAAAAATGCGACATTGGCTTATGGAATCTTGAAATATTTAAAAGAAAAAAGGAAATTCACGATTTCTAGCGTACATATATATAGGGGGATGAAATTAGCTTTTTGGGCGGGACGCTTTGAGGTCATTCATAAGCAACCACTTATTGTGTTAGATGGGGCGCATAATGTAGAGGGCATGAAAAACTTATGCCAAACGGTGAAAAAACTTTATCCAAACAAAAAAAAGGTATTTATGGTCAGTATTTTAAAGGATAAGGACGCCACTGAGATGTTTAAATATTTAGAAAAAGTGGCAGATGAGGTTTATTTTACGACGTTTAATCATCCAAGAGCACAATCGGCGAAAGAACAATATGAGCTTTATCATCGCAAAAATGCGGGGTATCACGAGGAATTTCATTCATTATTTCAGTCGGTGACACAAACGCTTTGTGAAGGAGATTGTTTAGTCATTACGGGGTCGCTTTACTTTATCTCAGAGGTACGAAAATCAATTCTTCTAGGAGATTTAGACAATTTTTTTGAGCCTCATTTGGTATGATGAAAAACAAAATAAAGAATAGACCATACATGAAGCAATGATTGAAGATGATAGGTGGGGAATGAGATGAAAGGAAAGAATTTTAAAGATATTATTAAAAAAATTGATTTTAAAAAGGTACAGCCGTGGATTTTATTAACGCTCATTTTTACGGTATTGGGCTTATCGTTTGGAAAGGTATTGGATACTTTTTTAGTGAGTACCAATGAGCCTAAAGAGACGGTGGAGGTCACGGGAAAAGAAACGGAGAATGAAGCAGAACAAGCAGAAGAATCTGCTGATAAAGATAAGGCAGATAAAAAGGAAGAAGAAGTAGCTGAAAATAAAATTTTCGTCATGCAACACGGCGTCTATGAAACGTATGAAAATGTTTTGAATTTAGCAGGACAATTAAAAGAAATTGGCTATAACTACGGAATTTTAAAGGTTGATGGGAAGTACTCTGTTTTTTCTTATATCGGGGGAACGAAGGAAAGTTTAGCGGAGGTCCAAGAAACGTTAAAAGCTAAAAATATCGACTCCTTTATTAAGGAAGTAGAAGTCCCACTGGATGACTTAAAGTGGAAATATTTTGTTCAGGCTGTTAAACAAATCCCTTACGATATAGACGAAGACTTTATTCAAACATTTACAGATGACGAAATGCATATATGGGGGTATTATGTAACGTTGGCAACATCATCATTTGATGCGACATCTGTGGAAAGACAAAAGATGTTATTAGAAATTTACCAATGGTTAAATGGATAAGAATAGGATGTGGTTAATTAATAATGGAGCCTTTTATGATTCGTGATTTACCCTATGAAGAACGCCCTAGAGAGCGATTATTGCTAGAAGGTGCGACGTATTTGTCAAATGCTGAATTACTTGCTATCTTACTTCGAACAGGGAGTAAGGGACAGTCTGCGTTGGCAATTGCGCAGACCCTTTTAAAGCAAGTACGAGGATTAAAGTTTTTAAATGAAATAACAATTGAGGAATTAGTGAGTATTCAGGGGATCGGGGAAAGTAAGGCTGTTCAACTTTTAGCAAGTATTGAACTTGGAAAACGGATTACGAAGGCGAGTCATATTAAACAAGATGCCATTTTATCGCCGGAAGATTGTGTTTCTTTTTTATCAGCAGATATGAAGCATTTAACACAAGAACATTTTGTTGTTTTGTTTCTAGATACTAAAAATTATATTATGGGTCAGAAGACAATCTTTATTGGATCTTTGAATAAGGCGATTGTCCATCCACGAGAAGTTTTTAAAGAGGCTATTAAACGTTCTTCTGCTTCTGTTATTTGTGCGCATAATCATCCGAGTGGGGATGCGACACCGTCGCAACAAGATATTCAATTAACTCACCGCCTGTATGAAGCGGGTGAATTAATTGGAATCCGATTACTTGATCATTTGATTATCGGGGATAATCAATTTACGAGTCTAAAAGAAAAAGGGTATCTTTAACAAAATAAAACTCGTAGCATCTACCTTATTCGCATGAGGTGAATGCCACGAGTTTTATTTTTATTCCATGGTTTCCTGTCGTTTTCTTTGTTTTTCATCTTGGCGGATTTCCCACTCAATGACGATGGTCATCAGAACGCGAAGTAAAAAAATAGAGCCAAGAATAATAAGTTCATTAAGGTTTTGAATGAGGACTGTTTTTAAGATTTCGGCGGCGAGTTTAAACTCAAGACCAGTGGCCATCGAATTAGCAAATTGATGTTTCGTCGGATAGTGGTCTTTGAAAATGAGGGTTTTTATATAGTGATAGAAGG
Organism: Turicibacter sp. UBA7094; assembly: GCA_002493395.1. Taxonomy (GTDB): domain Bacteria; phylum Bacillota_I; class Bacilli_A; order MOL361; family Turicibacteraceae; genus Turicibacter. The sequence continues at coordinate 56,279 of DKYS01000031.1, forward strand.
CTCGAAAAGCTCCAATCGTAATGATGAAAACCCCCATCGCTTCAAGGATTTGAATAATAATAGGTAAAAATTGTTCAATTAAATTCTCGGGTAATAACATCTGAGTATTCCGTTGCCAAAAGATTATAAAACTCTATAATCCCTTGTTTAATTTCCTGTTCACCGTGTCCGATTTGGTCTCTTCACAAGGAATGAGCTACTCTCGTGGGTTTGACACTCCGAGGACGTAAATTCGGGTACAACGAACCCTACACATTAGTTCTATCGTTTCAGTGATTAAATAACTAATCCATAGCGACTTAGATTAATTGCGGCATTCAAATCTCTATCTATTGATATACCACATGACTCGCAATGATAAGCTCGTTTTGATAGCGATAACTTGACTTTAATATTTCCACAACAAGAACAAGTTTTGGATGAAGGATACCACATATCTGCTTCAACAAATTCAATCCCATACTTCTTTGATTTGTATTGAATTTGTCTCTTAAACTCATGTAATCCTTGTTGTTGAATAGCTTTTGATAAATGACGATTCTTCATCATTCCACGAATATTTAAAGTCTCCATAACGATACGAGATGGTTTGGTTTTCACTATCTGGTTCGTTGTTTGGTGAAGATAATTACTTCTGATGTTCTTTAATCGACGATGAAGTAATTTAATCTCACGTTCGAGTTTTATAATGTTATTCGTTTTAACAAATTGACAACGGTTTTCACCTCCTTTAATTTGTTTTTTATTCATTTCGTATTTTCGAGAAACTCTTTTTTGAAGTCGTTTTAAGCGTTTCTCTAATTTGCGAACGACTTTTGTTTTATTGATGTTTTTAAATACTTGCCCGTCACTACAAATAGCTAAATCTTTAACCCCAACATCAATTCCCAAACTAACATCGGTTAATTGAACATCTTCTAATGATTGTTCAACCCCAACCGATAAAAACCAATACTTCCCATCATGGCTAATGCGTGGATTCGTGTATTTTATATTCATAGGGATTTGTTCGTTTGTTTTAATCCAACCAATCTTTTCAATCAGTACCGAGTTTTCTTTAACTTTTAATTTAACATTGTCATTAAAGAACGATGGTTTAGATTTCTTGCGACTCTTAAATCGTGGTCGTTTAGCTTTTTTAGTGAAAAAGTTCTTGTATGCTACACAGCAGTCCTTAACCGCTTGTTTAGCTACATTGTTGGATACTTGATTAAGCCAAGAAAGTTCATCTTTTTTAAGTTGAGTAATTTCTTTTCTTAATTCATTATCTGAAATAAACTTTCCACCATTTTTGTAGTTTTCAATTTGTCGATCAAGTGTCCAATTATAAACAAAACGAGCAGCACCGACAGCTTGCCACATTTTTTGTTCTTGTTCAGGTGTTGGCTTTAATCTGATTTTTTTAGCTATTATCATCTTCAACCAACTCCATTATCATTTTCTTAGCTTTGTTCGCACGCTCCCCTTGTAATCTACAACTAAAAACTGTAACAATTTGAATCATATCTTCCACTAATTCTTGTTCTTCTGTTTTCTCTGTTGTGTCTATGATTTCAATCTCAACACCATACTTCTCGCAGAGGTTTTCAATCAATTCAAAACCAAATCGCAACAATCTATCTTTGTAGAGAATAACAATACGTTCGATTTCTGAGTTTGTTATCATATCGATTAGCTGATTTAACCCTTTTTT
>DKYS01000019.1:0-1824 GCA_002493395.1 Turicibacter sp. UBA7094
GTTCGGTCTTTTGCCTTTTTTTGTGCCCAAAAGTGAACGGGAGGCATATAATAAAGTGTCAATTGTCGTCGAGTCAAAAGCGGTAAAAATTTAGTGAGCCCCGACAAGGAAGGGGAAGGGATGGGGTTTTTGTGAATATTAATCGAGTGGAGGTTTTGATTTTAAATCATAAAGAACAGGCGATTAAAAAGTTTGGGCGTAATAGCCAGGCGATTCGTTATTATCAGGAAGGGTCGAGCAGTGATTTGATTAATGATTTGTATCAACATTGGTTTGGGATTAATGAGGCGTGTATTGTGGCCCATCATTTGGCAACGATTAGTGATGAGCAAGATGATGTGAATTACTTAGTGGCGGTCAATCATTTGAATTCCTCGGCGTCCTATGAGTTGAAAAAAGCGAAGGGAAAACGGCTTCGTTATGTTTTTGTCTTTTTTAATCAGGAGGAACAGCAGGCACGTGCCTACGCCTATCAACAACTTAAACCGATGTTGCTAAGCAATAAAACGCAACCGGTATCGGTTGATATCGATTATCATAACGTCACTTTTTATTAATAAGAAAACAAAAAGAGTAAATGAACCCTTCGGGCCGTTTACTCTTTTTGTTTAGGAGGTTTTTTTGAAGTGATCATTTTTCATGAGGTGAATGAATAAGGGCAAGGCAAAAACGAGTAGGAGGATGGAACATATCATCCATGAGATAGAAAGTGAAAATTGATCGGATAGTTTTCCAACGACGACAAAGCAGAGGACAGTAACCCCAGATTCAAGCGTATTGAAGGTCGATAAAATGGTTGCCCGATGAGACGACTTGATTTCATTATTTAAGATTGAGTAGCGGTAAACTTGTTCAGAAGCCATGGCGACGATATGAAAGGCGAAAAATAGGAGAGCTAGTCCTAATGAGCGGGACCATGCCGTTAAAAAAATAGCACTCGCATTTAAACTCGTGGTTAGAATGAAGAAAGAGAGTTTATTTTTAAATCGTGAGGATATTTTAGGAGTTAAATAATGACCTAGCATCGCACAGAGCGTGATAAGAATTGAGATATATCCGGTGATGAGTGTTTCTGATTTTTGACTAAAGAAAAGTTGCCACTGTGAGGCCGGCCCACTTAGGATTAATTGCAACGGGAGTAAGGCGAGTATCAGATGAAAAAAATAAGGATTTTCTTTCAACGCCTTAAATCCAGCTAGAAGAGAAGTGGATAACGGGAGATACTCATTGGCATTTGATTTCCTTTGGAGATGGCGATTGAAATCATTGTCCATGAGTAAGCTGACGATGACGATATTTAACAAAAAAAAGAGCGGTGCCAAAAGAAATGGCAATTGGAGATTGATTTTTGCGAGAAGTTGTGCCCCAATAAATGTAACGGATAAGTTGGTGATGCTTAAGTATAATTTATCTTTTGAAAAGAGTTGCGTTGAATCAAAAGTTGGATCGATGACGTGAATGCGATCTAAAGCCCAAGACTCTAATGTGCCCGATTTAAGCGATTCTGCAATGGCTGTAAGGGCTGATGCAGTGAGTAACATGAAAATATTGGCGCGGGAAACTAACAGAAGGAACAGTCCGATGGACCGAATCAAACTACTTAAAATCATCGATGCTTTTCGCCCATAGTAATCGGAAAAAAATACCAGCTGGAAGTTCGGTTAGAAAATTAACAAACCAAAAGACACTTCCAAATAAATTGATTTGTAAAAAAGAAAATCCTTGTTGTTGTAAATAAAGATAAAAGACGGCTCCAAAAATAGCGAGTGAGCTCGTATAGGAAACGTTAATAAAAAAATAAGCGTGTTGAATCTTTTTAATAGA
>DKYS01000019.1:2179-2660 GCA_002493395.1 Turicibacter sp. UBA7094
AAGATTAAGTTCATTTTCATCATATGTAAAGATTCTAATGATAAATAACCTTTTTTGATGAGCTGTGAACGGTTAACGGTTGTTTTTACGGAGCCTTTAAATTTTCCGGAATGAATAATCAGAATTTTCACTTCCTTTAAGGTTCTTTTAAGGTTGATTTGTATAATGAAAGAGGTGGACAGTTGTTCTAAAGCAGAGTGTAGGGGGATTAAAAAATCCTAAGGGGTAAAATAACGGATGAATTTGATGAAAGGATAGGGGGTCTATTCATGGCGAAGTTAACGACGTTTAGACGTTATGAGAAAAAGTTTTTGTTAACCAAGGCGCAGTATGAGGCGCTGATTCCGAGACTGTCGGCGTATATGGAACTGGATGGATATTGTCAAAATCAACGGCCGTATTCGATTTATAATGTGTATTATGACACGGCGAATTTTGATGTGATTAGGCATTCGATTTCCAAGCCGTATTATAAAGAGAA
>DKYS01000042.1 GCA_002493395.1 Turicibacter sp. UBA7094
CGGGATATAAAAAAATCACTCGGTCGATTTTTTTCCATTTTAATCATTTGTACATTAGGGGTCGCCTTCTTTGTCGGAATTAAGTCTTCGCCCCTTACGATGGAAAAAACGGTGGATCAATATTATGATGATTATCACATGATGGATTTACGTCTTGTTTCTACCTTTGGTTTTACAGAAAATGACGTAAAGGCGCTTAAAACATTAGACGGGATTGAGGGTGTGTTTCCCACTTATTCACAAGATGTCTTAACGACGTATGAGAATCGCGAATTGGTTTTAAAAGTTCATGCTCTTCCGAAAGATTTAAGTGAAGATAATCCTGATTACATCAATCGGGTGGAGCTGATTGAGGGACGACTTCCACAAAAATCAGGAGAGGTTGTCATTGAGCAAAGCTCTTATTTTGACAATGTTGAAATTGGATCAACGTTAACGTTTGAATCCGGGACCGATACGCCACTTAGCGATCAATTGCAGACCGTTGAATATACCGTCGTCGGAATCGTGAAAACTCCGTATTACCTCTCGCTTGCCAAAGGGAGTTCAACCATTGGAAACGGTGAAATTGCTAGTTTTGTGATGATTCCAGAAGAAGACTTTAAATCAGAAGTCTACACCGAAATCTTTGTAACGGCAAGCGGGGTGAGAAATCTCGATACTTTCAGCCCAAAATACAAAGACGCATTAGATCCTTTAGTGTCGTCGATAGAAGAAGTAGCGAGCAAGCAGACCGAAACCCGTTATGATGAAATCATGCAGTCTGCAACAGAAGAGTTAGAAAAAGGAAGACAAGAATACGAGTCTCAAAAAATAAAAGTTGAAGAAGAATTACAACAAGTTGCTAACCAATTAGAAGAGGCCCAACAAGCGATTGAAAATGGAAAGCAGGAACTAACTGAACAAGAGACGACTTTTGAAAAGACTATCGCTGTAGCAAAACAAAAATTAGCTCAGGCTGAAACTGAACTTGCTTCGCAACAAGAGGCCTTTGATGAGAAGTATCAACAATTTTATGCGATGAAGGACTCATCATGGGCTAAAATTGAAACGGCTAAGACTGAACTAAGTGAGGGAGAAACCAAGTTAAATCAACTGTCAGAGACGATAAATAGTTTAAAAGAATTACTGAACGGTCCAACGTTATCCGAGGAAGAAAAAGTTGCGACCCAAGCGCAATTAGATGCTTTAGAAGGACAGTATCAACAGGCAAGTGAACAGTTAAGGATTGGAAAAGAGGAGCTTGCTAAAAATGAGCAAGCCTTAACAGATAGCGAGGCACAACTAGCCGAGGCAAAACAAGCCCTCACCCTTGCCAAAGAAGAATTAAATAACCAAAAATCTCAGCTAGAATCTCAAATCGCAATGGCTCAAGAAAAATTTGAAGCGGCTAAACGCCAGCTGAGTCAAGGTGAAGCAGAATATACTGAAGGAAAGCAACAGTATGAAGAAGGAAAGCAAACGGCTGAAGAGGAGTTAAAAAAAGCGGAGGAAGAGTTGGCAAAAGCTCAGGAAAAAATTGATGAAATGAAACATCCGGAATGGTTTATTCTCGATCGAGATAATCATTACTCATTCGCCGACTATAAAAGTTCTGCCGATAGTATTCATGCGATTTCACAAGTCTTTCCCGTGTTCTTCTTTATGGTTGCAGCTCTTGTTTGTTTAACGACGATGACGCGAATGGTGGATGAGCAACGAATGACGATTGGAACACTAAAGGCACTCGGATATGGAAAATATCACATCGCCTCTAAATTTTTAATTTATGCGGGACTGGCGAGTTTAATCGGAAGTTTAATTGGGGCAACGGTTGGGAATTTGGTGTTTCCAAGTGTCGTCATGAATACGTATTCTATGATGTATGTGTTACCTCAACCGAGCCTTGTGGTTAGTTGGCCACTGATTATAATGGCGATTGGAATTGCCGTGGCGGTAACGACGCTATCTGCTTATTTTGCATTGAATGCGGAACTTGTCGAGAATCCTTCACTTTTAATGAGACCAAAGGCGCCTAAAGAAGGAAAACGTATTTTACTTGAGCGAATCCCATTTGTTTGGAATCGATTAGGTTTTATTGCGAAAGTAACGGTGCGTAATATTTTCCGCTATAAAAAACGTTTCTTTATGACGGTATTTGGAATTGCGGGATGTACCGCTTTACTCTTAACTGGTTTTGGTTTGAAGGATTCGATTCGAACGATTGTGGATAAACAATTTAATACTTTATTTTTATACGATATGACTCTCTCGTTTGATCGGACGACGACAAATACACAACGACATCAGTTTGAAGAGGCTTTGGCAAGTGATGATCAGTTTAGTGCGACTTTATTAACAGCGAGTGAAAATGGTAAAGTCATTGCTAATGGTGAACAAAAGGATCTGACTCTCTTTATCCCTGATAATCTCGAAAATTTAGATAAAATTCTTCACTTTCAAAATCGATTGACGCAAAAGGCGTTAAAATTGACGGATGAAGGAGCGATTTTGACGGAGAAGGCTGCGAAGCAGTTGAAGGTAAACGTGGGGGATCGTGTGATCGTTGAGAACGCGGAAGGAAAGCAGGCTGAAGTTAAGGTGCTAGGAATTACGGAAAACTACATGTCACACTACATTTACTTATCGAACGCGTTGTATCAGAAAGTATTCGGACAGGAGGCTGAACCGAATCAGTTGGTGGCCGTTTCTCATTTTTCGGATTCCGATACAAAATCTCAGGTCGCAAGTGAGTTAATGGCGCGTGATGAGATTAGCGGTGTAAGTTTTGCGTCTACGCTTAAAGATAATTTTGATAAGATGTTAACGAATTTAAATTATGTTATTATTTTGCTCATCATTTCGGCAGGGGCTTTGGCTTTTGTTGTTCTGTATAACTTAACGAATGTGAATATTTCAGAACGAATGCGTGAAATTGCGACAATTAAGGTGCTTGGTTTTTATGATAACGAAGTATCGGCTTACATTTATCGAGAAAATATTATTTTAACTATTATTGGGACACTGGTCGGACTCGGACTTGGCGTTTTATTGCACTCGTTTGTGATGACAACCGTTGAGGTGGATATGATGATGTTTGGGCGTCAAATTTCGTGGGCGAGTTATTTATACGCAGCGGGATTAACCTTTGCCTTTTCCGCTATCGTCAATGTCGCCATGTTTTATAAGTTGAAGAAAGTTGAAATGGTAGAATCTTTAAAATCAGTCGATTAATTTAAAAGGATGCTCTTTTCTTTCCTTCGTGGAGAGAGAAGGCATCTTTTTTTTATAGAGTAGGCGTGGGGGTTAATCAAGAGGAGGTTGTATACTTTTGCGCACTCGAATTTTTCGACGGTATTCGCTATTATAAAAATATAGAGTTTAATCCTCAATCTGAGGTGGGACTCTAAAGGTGGGAAGTGTCTGTCATAAGTGCATCGTTGATATTTTTACAAGTTTTAAAAACTTTTATGGGGAGAAAGTTCACAATAGTTAATATAAGAGTTTCTAGTTTGGTTCTCATACCAAATGTAGAAAATATTTTTGTTTGGACCTGCGTTGGGAGAGGGTCCATTTTTTTTGCTAAAAATTGACTTATTGGTTAAAGATGAGTCAAATGAATCCAGAAGAAGATAAAAGAAAGTCATCATTCGTTGTTAAATCGGGAAGCGGGTTACTTTTTTTAGGGTTAATCGGTTTTAATTTCAGGCTATTTTTCATCCTCCTCTCATGTTTTCTCTAAAGAAACATATAGTTTAGAGAGACGAAGGGAGGAATCAGGAGTATGCAACTCGATCAAACAGTTCTTAGTATTCAATATGGAGATATCGACGGAGATTACAATTGCGAAAAAGTGGTTTTATTTGGGACACCGTATAGTCCGAATCAACCCTATATTCAGCAAGTTGAATTATTAATTCACTATATGGATGATCGAAAATTAAAGTTTCAATTAGATGTCGTTGGGTATGATCTTCATTTATTTTTAGGTGATTTCTTGAAAATGAACCAAAGCCAAATTTTAATTACGGGACGAACCGGAGGAGACACGGATGCGGTGATTTTTCGATTATATACGTTAGAAGATAATCGATTAAAGCTAATTTTAGATGAGGAGAATCTTTCAAAAAAATTAACGTGTCAGGCAGGATATATTAACATGAATGGAATGATAGGAGTGACTTGTCCGGCAACAGGTCAGACGTTTATGTTAGATAGTCGAGGTCCAATGACGCCTTATGCAGGTGTGAGAAAAGACTTAATTCAGCCGATGATTACGACGCTATACACGCTTTATCCCATTAAACAACCGTATGAAAACTATTATTGTTTACAAGTTCAACAACGGATTATTGGCGCTTATCCTTCAGAAGTTTTAGGGATGATTCAAACGGTCATTGAATTAACACAAGAAGCACCGATTATAAAAAATCAACAACTCATTAATTTTTCAAGAATGTAAGGGGAAATAGGTAAGGAGTGGACGAAAGCCATCTACAGCGAACTAAACGTGTTTTTAGTTCGGTGTAGATGGCTTTTTTTCGAAGGGTCATGATATGATAGAAGTAAATTTAAAATAAGGGGCGATTAAAATGCAGAAAATAGAAAAACCTAAATTTCCCAAACGGCTAAAATCAGATATTGATTTTGAATCACTTTTAATAGAAGATTCTTTTATTGAAGGCGTGTTGTTTGAGAATATAACGATTTCTTCTCAAATGATCAATCGCCTCTGTTTAACGAAGTGTCATTTTAAAAATGTTCAGTTTGAACCGTGCCAATTTGACCGAATCGATTTAACGGATACTGTGTTTGAAAATTGTGAGTTATCTCATTTGAAATTAATGGACGGAAGTATCCACCGATGTGAATTTAAAAATTGCCGGTTGACAGGGAGCGATTTCTCGAATTGTCACATTGGAAACACTGCGTTTTTAGATAATACGATGCAGTATGCCAACTTTTCTTATAGTAAATTTAAGTTTGTTCATTTTATGAATAATCAGATGAAAAATAATAGCTTTAATGAATGCGACTATAAGAAGGTCAGTTATGAAAGATGTCAGCTATCAGAAAGCGAATTTATCAACACCCCACTCGCAACTCTTGATTTTTCAAGTTGTGAAATTCATCAAGCGATCATTCCCGTTGAAAATTTAAGAGGTTTAACGGTTTCAAGTGAACAAGCTGTGGCGCTAGCAACTTTGATGGGACTTAAAATCGTTTAGGAGGTGTGGGAATGGACATTAAGAATGAACTTTTAACGTTAGCAGAACCTGATTATCAGGTGTTCGCCTCCCGATTGTTACCTGGAACGCCTAATGTTTTAGGAGTACGGCTCCCTCATTTAAGAAAGATGGCGAAAAAAATAGTGAAAGAGGGGCCTTCATCTTTTTTAACGCAAAGCGAGTTTGTTTACTTTGAGGAAATCATGTTAAGAGGGATGGTCATCGGTTATTTAAAGAATATTTCTCTTAGCCAACACCTTCAGTTCATTAAGGAATTTGTCCCTTTGATTGATAATTGGTCAGTTTGTGACAGTTTTTGTTCAGGGCTGAAGGTGGTGGGGCAACATCGTGACTTTTTTTGGCCTGAGATAACGGCGTATTTAACGTCACCGAATGAATTTAAGGTTCGTTTTGGGGTCGTCATGTTGCTTAATTATTATGTGGATAATGGTTACGTTGAGCGGGTGCTTATGTTAGTTGAGAATGTTAAGCATCAAGGGTATTATGTGCGAATGGCGATAGCGTGGGCCATTTCGGTTTGTTATGTCCACTATCCCCACTTAACGTTACGGTATTTGCAGGGGTCAACGTTAGATACATTTACTTATAACAAGGCGCTACAAAAAATTAGGGAATCGTTAAAAACTGATCCGGATACAAAAGCCTTGATGAAACAGATGAAACGAAGTGAGACCGTGGATGTTTGTTGATAAAAAATAGTTTCGTGAAGTCGGGTGCGCGGATTATTTATGCTATAATAAAGTAAAAAGTTGAGGAGGCGTTTTAGGATGGATCAATACTATTTAGTCATGTTTTTACGAGAAGGAAGTTATATTGAATCGAATGTTGATCTTTTGGAATTAGATGCGACGACGATTTCAGAAGTGGTGGAGCGTTTAATTGACTATCATAACAGTGATGAGTTAGAGGATGAGCTTCGAAGCTGTGGCACAAACATCCGAGCGATTATTCGCGTTTACTTAAACCATGTTGGTGATTATGGTTATGAAGATTTTTATCATTTAGAATTAGTGACACCGAAGTCATTGTAAGGGATAAGGAGCGATCTTTTGTGAGATGGCTCCCTTTTTCGTGATATAATAAGAAAAAAGACGAAATATTGGAGGTTTTGACATGAATAATAACGATATTTTAATTCGTATTCGATATGCCTTAAATTTAAAAGACGGTCAAATGGTTAAAATTTTTAAATTAGGGGGGATAACCCTAACTGAAGAGGATGTTAAAAAGTTATTAACGAAAGTTAAAGAGGAGTTTGGATTTACAGACGCTGACGACGAAGAAACGATGGTGTGTACGAATAAAATGTTAGATGCCTTTTTAAATGGATTGATTATTTTTAAACGAGGACCTCAGGAACAAAAAACGGAATCAACGTCTCAACCGGTGACGATTAAGCGGAATAATGTGAATAATATTGTTTTGAAAAAATTAAAGATTGCGTTATCGTTAACAGCGGAAGAGGTGATTTCTATTTTGAATTTAGCGGGGGTGTCGCTTTCAAAAGGTGAATTAAGCGCGGTGTTACGAAAAGAGGGGCATAAAAATTACCGTGAGTGTGGGGACCGTTATTTACGAAACTTCTTAAAAGGGTTAGCGATTCAATATCGAACGGTCAATAAATAGCTCGGTTTTGTGTGGTTATTTGGAGGAAAATGTCATTGAAAAAGATGAGATTTATTGATATAATTTAGACTTAAAGAGGAGTTCTGAGATAAAAAATTTCTATACATTGGAGACGTGAAAGATGACAGTAAGAATAGCAATCCTAGGTGGACCGAGATGTGGGAAAACAACGCTGATTCAACAGTTATATGTCGATATGAAAATTCGTGACATTAACGTGGGGGTCGCGACGGAATACAGTACCGATTATTTACGCGATAAAGGGATGATTGAATCGATTTCGGAACAATATGGAATTTACTTGGGACAATTACATTTAGAGAATGCTTTAAAAGGGCATGAATATGCCGTGACAGATTATGCTACCTTCGTCCCTTATATTTATGGACGTTTAATGCTTGGAGATAAAAAACGCACGAAAAAAGAGATTGAGATTTTAAATGATTTATATAGTTTAGCCATTCGTGATTTACCAAATTATGACTACATCTTCTTTGTTCCTCGTGAATTTGGATATAAAAAAGATGGTGTTCGTTGGCAAGATGAAGAAGTGGCGCAACAAGTAGACAATGCCATTTTAAGCTTTTTAAATGCAGAGAATGTTAAGTATGAAACAGTGACAGGTTCAACACGTGAACGTTCGCAAAAAATCTTAGACATTGTTGGAATTGATAAAGAAATTGTAGCTCCAACGCCTGTTCAAGTGGAATTAGCAGAATAGAGATGATATGAAAATCACTACTCGAAAGATAATAGAGTAGTGATTTTTTATTATTTAAATCAACGTTATTTGGAGAAGAGCGCGTTAATTTTTGGATTCCCTCTCATATTGAATCGTGATAAATGAGAAAAGCATGAAGATTGTAGAATAAGGCTTTCATGCTTTTTTGTTAATCAGACGGAATGGTTTTTTATAAAATCGGGCGATTATTGTTTAAATTCGTGGCTATTTTTCTACAATAAACTCATCAATGTTAGAGGAGGTCCGGCGATGGATGCGAATGTTACGATTAAAAATTCACCTGATTTTGTGAAGTTAGGGGCGGCTTTTTATACGCTAACGATTGAGAAGGGATTGACGCCCAATCAACTTCAATCGCTTGTGAGTAAAATGCCCGATTGTCCGGAATTTGAATTGATGACGGTTGAAGGAGAATCGCTAACGGCAATGGGGATTATTGATATTCAATGGTTTAAAAATGCGTTGGATTATGAGGTGGATGAACTAGATAATTTTGTCTCTTGTGTGATCGATGGAGATTATGAGGTGCAAGAGGATCACCTTTATGAGTTAAGTGGTTCTCCTGTTTATATTGCGAATCCTGATGTTTATTAAAAAAACGTGAATGAAAATAACTTCAAGTTATCTTTATTCACGTCTTTATTTATTTACCGACGCAGTGACGACAACGGTTGTAGTCATCACGTTCGGGAAATCTTGTATCGACACGGCCACCAGGACCGACTTCGAGGTTACAGTTGGCACAGTAAGGAATTTCTTCATAGCTTCCTTCTTCATAAAAAGTTGATAAAGGTTGTAGTAATAATTCTTCAAACATAACATTTCCCCATTTCTTGTATCCAGGTGGTGATGTACCTCTATCATACCTTAATGAAACGTAGAATAAAATGAGTAATGATTGGAAAAAGTCGTAAGAAAATGAGGATTAAAAACG